>JAKAFV010000080.1 GCA_021817915.1 bacterium
CATTGTTTTAACCGAAGCTTCAACTTCTCCGCTGTAAAAATCCGCCAAAATGCCAAGAATATTTTCTATGTGCCCGGCTTTTTCTGAAATCGCTATCAAATTAACGACTATTTTCGGAAAAATCGGCTCTCTGCGGAAAGCTTCGCCGAGCGTCAAACCTTTTGAAACTCCTTCGCGCGAAACTCTTATTAAGGCTTCTTTCATCGGTTCTGAACCAACGGTTTGAGCGGTTATCTCTATAGCGTCTAAAATCGGCAAACCCGCTTTTAACAAAGAAGAAAGGGTCGCCGCGAAACGCTGAAGAGATGTTTGTTTAAGAACATTTTTTATAACCGGCAATTTTGTATAAAATTGGTAAGCGATTTTTTTTCCGGTAATTGTCCTGCCGAAAAACAGCCATCCGCCGATGCCAAGCGCCGCGATAAGAAAAAGTATGACAAAAACGTAATCGTTTATGAATAAGCCCGTTGAAATGACTATTCGCGAAAAAAGCGGCGGTTTTGCCGAAAAAGTTGAAAAAATCTTCGCCAAGCGCGGAATAGCAAAAGTTACCAAAAGCAGTAAAAGTCCGAAAGAAGCGCCCAAAAGAATAATCGGATAAATCAGCGCCGCTCTCACTTTTCGGCGCAAATCCTGTTCTTTTTCAAGAGAAGTGCTTAAATCTTGAAAAACAGTATCCAAATTTCCGGAAGTCTCGCCAGCTTTTATCAAATTGACGAAAACCGCGGAAAAATACTTCGGATATTTCAAAAAAACGCTGTAAAACGGCTTGCCTTTTTCAAGCGTGGAACGGATTTCTATCAACAACGCTTTCATTGAAGGCTTATCCATGTCGGCTATTAAAATATTTATCGCGGCAAAAAGATTCGTGCCAACTTTAAGCATTAAGCTTAAATATTTCGTCAAAAAAACTTTGTCATTTATGTTGATTCCCTTGTTAAAAATAAAACTTTTCCCCGCTTCGTTAAGCCCCTTTACCGCTTTTATTGAAACCGGTCTAAGGCCCTGCCCCGCTAAATATTCTAAAATCTCCGCCGGCCCGGCGGCGTCAAATTCACTTTCTACTATTTTCCCATTTGCTTGAGATGCTATGTAATGAAAACGCATATATTTAATAAATTTACAATTATCAATTTACAATTTTCAATCAATAAACTAATTTATCAATTTTCAAACGCTTGAAAATTAAATTATTGAAAATTTATTGAAAATTGGTTATTGGAAATTGAACATTTAGAGTTATTCGCGAATAACTCTAAGTACTTCCTCCACCGTTGTCATTCCGAGCGCGGCCTTTCTTAGCCCGTCTTCAAACATTGTTACCATTCCTTTTTTCTTCGCCACCTCGTTTAAATCGCCAAGCGCGAACTCAGGCTTAACGATTAATTTTCTAAGCTCTTCGTCTATATTCAAAACTTCGTAAATTCCGTTTCTGCCGCGATAACCGGTATTATGGCAAACCGTACAGCCTTTCCCGCGATAAAGAAATTTAGGAATAGTTAATTTTGAATAAGAATTAACTTCTTTTAATTGCTTTTCTAAAAAGGCTATCATATTTTTATCAACCGCGTAAGATTCTATACAATTAAGACAAATTTTCCTTACAAGCCTTTGGGCAATGCTTACATTTAAAACCGCCGCCACCAAAAATGGAACTACTTTCATATCAACCAAACGGGGAACGGAAGTCGCGGCATCGTTTGTGTGCAAAGAAGAAAGCACGAGGTGCCCCGTTAAAGCCGAATGAACGGAAATTTCAGCGGTTTCCTCGTCGCGAATTTCACCGACCATTATAATATTCGGGTCTTGCCTTAAAATTGAGCGCAATCCATCCGCGAAAGTTATCCCTGCCAGCGGATTAATCTGAGTCTGATTAACGTATTTTATGTCATATTCTATCGGGTCTTCAATTGTTACGATATTAACCTCGGGCCTGTTCAATATGTTTAAAATTGAATAAAGAGTCGTTGTTTTTCCGGAACCGGTCGGCCCGCAGACCAAAACCATTCCATAGGTTTTTTTAATATTCTCTTCTATTATTTTTCTAGTATCTTCCAAAATTCCAAGCTCTTCCATGGAAAGCGGGCGCTGAGTTGAAGGCAAAAGACGCATTTCCACTTTTTCGCCGTAGAAAACCGGAATTATTGAAATACGGATATCTATCATGTCCGGCCCTATTTTATGGCGAAAACGGCCGTCTTGCGGTTTTAAATGCTCGTCTATTTTTAAATTGCCCAATAATTTTATTCTCGCGACTATTGCCGGATGGACTTCTTTCGGCATTCTTATAATTTCATGCAACACGCCGTCAATGCGATATCTTATCAAAATAAGATTTTCCAAAATTTCAATGTGAATATCGGAAGCCTGCAAAGAAATCGCGTAAGAAAGAATATTGTCTATAATCGCGACTATCGGCACGTCCTTGGCCGCCTCTTTAACATCGCCTATTTTTTTCCTTAAAGAAGCCTGGATATTTTCTTCTATTATTTCTTTAAAATCTTCCGTTAAGTGCCTGCCATAAAAAGCAAAACCTCTGTTTAAATCATCGAGATC
>JAKAFV010000081.1 GCA_021817915.1 bacterium
AATTTTTATTTTAGCCATTTCGCGCCATGGCCAAAAGGTGAAGAACGCCAAATAAAAATGTCGGTTGTTGAAGAAATGGTTGTTTCGGAAACGCAAAAGACTCTAAATTTCGTCGGTTCTCATTGGCCGGAAACGCAAGTTAAAAACATTTTCTTTTCAACGCCTGTTTTGGAACAAAAGATAATTGATATTATAAGCAAAAATTTCGGCCTTACAGCTCAAAAAGTCGTTTTGCCGGCCAATTTAAAAGATTCAGCCGGGCAGTGGAGCGTGGATGACAAGCAGATAGTTTCTTTGGGCTCGGACTGGTTTTCGGTTTTAGGTTCGGCTTTAAGGGGGTTAATCCCGCGCTCAAAAGATATAATGATAAGTCTTGCGAGCGCTGGAACGGAAGAAGAGTTTAGGCAATACAGAATTATCAGTTTCGCTAAAATGTGGAGAAACGCCGTATTGGCTTCTTTAAGCTTGATTTTAATAGCTTTTATTTTTGTGGATATTTTTATAACAAGCGTCGTTAATTCTTTAAATTTGCAATTAGTAAATCTTGCTAATCTAGCAACTTCTCAAGACATAATAGACCTTCAAAAAGAAGCGAAAAATTTTAATGATAGAATTGACTTGGCGTTAAGAGCCAAGCAAGAAATTTACAATTTTTATCCGGTGCTCGAAAAAGTTGCCAATCTTGCGAAAGAGAACAACATTTTAATAAACAGAATTTTCATTCCTTCAAAAACCTCGCAAATATTATTCAACGGCCAAGCGAATGATTATGAATCGGTTATTGATTTTAAAGAAAAGTTAACAGGCGATTCCCAGTTTCAAGAAATTGACATGCCTTTGTCGAGCGTCGCTATCAGTTCTGACGGCAGGTCTTCTTTTGGCCTAACTTTTAAAATAAAGTAGTTTATGTTTAACCATCAAAAAATAGAAAAAAAGTGGCAAAAAATTTGGGAGAAAGAAAAAATATATAACGCTAAAGATTTTTCCAAAAAGCCTAAATTTTACGGCTTAATAGAGTTTCCTTACCCGTCTGGCAAGGGAATGCACATGGGCCATTTGCGGAGCAATACCGCTATGGATATTATTTGCCGCAAGCGGAGAATGGAGGGCTATAACGTTTTATACCCCATCGGCTGGGACGCTTTTGGCTTGCCTACGGAAAATTACGCCATAAAAACGGGAATTCATCCTAAAATAGTAACCAAGCAAAACACAAATACTTTTCGCAAACAGCTTAAATCTTTCGGGTTTTCTTTTGATTGGAGCAGGGAAATTAATACTACGGACCCGAAATATTATAAATGGACGCAGTGGATTTTTCTCCAGCTTTACAAGTACGGCTTGGCGTATAAAAAGAAAATGCCGATAAATTGGTGCCCATCGTGTAAAATCGGGCTTGCCAACGAAGAAGTAATAGGCGATAAGTGCGAGCGTTGCGGAGCACAAACCGAAAAAAAAGAAAAAGAACAGTGGATTTTAAGAATTACGAAATACGCAGATAAACTCCTTGAGGGCTTGAAGAGCGTTAATTATTTGGAACGGATTAGAGTTCAGCAAGAGAATTGGATAGGGAAGTCTGAGGGAGCCTCGGTAAAATTCTTAATTCTTAATTCTCAATTCTCAATTGAGGTTTTTACTACACGGCCAGACACGCTTTTTGGAGCGACTTATTTAGTTTTAGCGCCGGAACATTCATTAATTAAGAATTTAGAATCTAGAATTAAGAATTTTGGGGAGGTCGAAAAATATATTAAAAAATCAATTTCTAAGTCCGAAGAAGAAAGATTAGCCGAGGCCAAAGAAAAAACAGGAGTTGAATTAAAAGGCGTGAAAGCGATAAATCCCGTTAATAAAAAAGAAATTCCGGTATTTGTGGCGGATTATGTTTTGGGCTCTTACGGCACTGGCGCCATTATGGCGGTACCAGCGCACGACCAAAGGGACTTTGATTTTGCGAAAAAATTTAAGTTGCCGGTTATAAAAGTTATAAACCCCGTGTTGATGAGCGTGGCGAACCCTGGGGCAAAAGCCGACGCGGCAGTTTCAGAATTGGCGATAAAAGGCCTTTGGGAAGGAGAGGGCGAAATGGAGAATTCAGGAAAATTTAACGGCATGAATTCCGAAAAGGCCAAATGGGAAATAATGAAATTCGCCGGAGGAAAAAAAGAAACGCAATATCATCTCCGCGATTGGATTTTTTCCCGCCAGCATTATTGGGGCGAGCCGATCCCGATAATTTTCTGCGATAAATGCGGCGAAGTTCCGGTGCCGGAAAAAGACTTACCCGTTAAGCTTCCGGACGTAAAAAATTATAAGCCAACAGATACGGGCGAATCTCCTTTGGCAGCCATTAAAAATTGGGTAAATGTTAAATGCCCGAAATGCGGCGGACCGGCAAAGCGTGAAACCGATACCATGCCAAACTGGGCCGGCTCAAGCTGGTATTTTTTGCGCTATATTGACCCGAAAAATAATAAGCAATTGGCCGACCCCAAAAAATTAAAATATTGGACGCCTGTTGATTGGTATAACGGCGGGATGGAACA
>JAKAFV010000082.1 GCA_021817915.1 bacterium
TCATTCGGCCTTGGATGGCTACAAACAGTATTAGACCATAAACCTCCGGAATGGTATTTCGTTTTAGCTCTTTGTTGGATAAGCAGTTCGTCTTTTGAATTAAAAATAAAAACAGAAAAAGCTCTATGAAGTTTGCCTCTTTTGTGAGCTTTTATTTTTTCCTCGACGCCGATTTTTCTGTTGTTTTTATTAACTAAGATAACTTGTTTTGCCATTATCTAATAAAATTATAAATATCCATAACAGCGCTCGCGATTAAGGCCAACAGAGAAGCGGCAAAAATAAACGCCGAATTCCATCTTTCTTTTGACGTCAAATTCGTTTCAACTAAATATAAAAGCGCTTTCTTTTTATCGCTATCAATACCTCCGCATTTTTCAACTGTTTCCACTAAATTATGGTATTTTATCAGTTTGACTTTCTTTTCGGAAATATCAAATCGGTGCCAGAAATAAAGCACAAATCCGGCGGTTCCAATATACCAGGCGACGCTAACCCAATATTGGCCGTAAATATTTAATATAAAAATTATTCTGTAAGCTATCGTGGCGACTATGCCAGACCAAAAAAAGAATGAACGGATAAATTTAGAATGAGGTTCCGCCGCCTCAATAGGTTTTTGATTTTCCATAGATTTATTTTACCAAAAACTCGCTGTTTTGTCTCTGCCGTAGATATGTTAAAATCAATTTATGGAATTAGTAGATAATAAAAAGCAAATTTATATAATAGTCGCGACGCTTTTATTTGCAATAATTGCCATGGCAGGGGCGTATTTTTATTTGTTGCTTTATAAACAATCCCTAGAGCTGAAAAATTCTTTGGATATTGCCAAGGACAATATTAGCCGTGCGCAAAAAGACAATTCAGACTTGCAAGAAGCGAATGATAATCTTTCGGAAAGCCTTGCGGCATCGCAAGCGCAAAATGCCGTGTTTGAATCGCAGATTCGGGAAATTTCAGGAACCGTAGGAACTCTTCAGAAATTAAGCGAAACAGACCCCGAACTCCTTAAAAAATATTCCAAGGTTTATTTTTTGAGCGAAAATTATATCCCGGCAAAACTTGTTCCAATAGACGCTCAATATCTTTGGAATGGAACTAAGCTTCAACAAATACAAGGGGACACAGCGCCGTTTCTCGTGAATATGCTTATTATGGCAAGCAGCAGCGGAATCAATTTAAAAATTGTTTCAGCTTACCGTTCTTTTTACGACCAACTGCTGGCTAAAACAAGCTATAAAATACTTTACGGTTCGGGCGCGAACCAATTTTCCGCCGACCAAGGATATTCCGAACACCAATTAGGCACGACTGTTGATTTAACCGTGCCAAAGTTTAATGATTTGTCTTTAAAATTTGAAAATGACGACGCGTATGCCTGGCTTAGGGGAAACGCTTACAAATTCGGGTTCGTGCTTTCATATCCGAAAAATAATTCTTATTACCAATTTGAGCCGTGGCATTGGAGATTTGTGGGCGTCGCTTTAGCGAAAAACTTGCACGACAGCAACAAAAATTTCTACGATTTAACCCAGCGCGAAATAGACCAATATCTTATTTCTCTTTTTGATTCGCAGTAGTCTAGGAGCTTATAGGCTATATTTTCGTTGTTTTTAGAAATTTGCTTTCAATAGGTTTTTGAAGCGCTTTGTAAAACAAATAATCATCCGACCCATAGGCATTTTCGGGAATTTTTCCAACGAGCTTAAAACCGTTATTTTTATAAAATTTTGAATTTCTTTCATCTGTCCAAAGGTGGATTTTGTGAAAACCTTTTAATTTGGCGTCCTTCTCGCACATTCTAAGAAGTTTTGAGGCAATGCCCCGGCGTTGAAATTTTTTGGCGACGGCCAACCAAGAAATAAAACAAATTCCGCCTGGCCAGGCGCTTGCCATTAAAAATCCGGCGTATTCCTCCCCGAAAAAAGCTGTATAAATCGCTAGCTCTTTATTTGCTATGCCATTTTTTAATATTTTAAACGCATAGCTGAATTTCGTGAAATATCTTCTTGTTTTAATTGAATATTCCGGAAATTGGCCGTGAATACTGCGTTCAAAAAATTTAAAAAAGCCTTTCAGCTCTTTTGGCGCGATTTTTTTAAAAATGATTTTATCCATAGTTTATAAGCTGGCTTTCCGGTATTCCAAGAGAGAGTCCGTAACGTTTTGCTTCGTCGTATTGCTCTTTGCTTTTCCTGTCTATATAAAATATTTTATTTCGGAAAATAATATAATGATGCGTGTCATTTTTAAAATCGGCGTACCATTCGTGGTCGGGGTCAAGCGACCCGCTGATTATCTTGGCAACCATTTCTGCTTGATTTTCCAGGACTTTAACGGTATGCAATGTCCATTGCGAAAGCCAAGGCGTTTCATGTTCATCAGTCACTTTTTCAATCTCGGTATCTAAAATATCAACGCTTTCAAGAACGTCTTTATTTTCCAAACTTTCTTCAATTATTACTCCTTTATAGTCCATACTGAACTTATTATATCAAAAAAATCGCGGATAGTGATGGTTTGAGGGTT
>JAKAFV010000083.1 GCA_021817915.1 bacterium
GAGCGAGCTCCGCTCGCTCTAATTATATGCGGTCATTCATCCCCGCCGCAAGCGGACGGGGTATTCTGACCGCTTCCAATAAAATTTGTTTTGCCTATATGTATTCTGGCCGATTCCAATTAAAAACTTCAGCTAAACGCTGAAGTTTTTAATAGAATATATTTCAGTTTCATCATCCCTCCGTTTCTCTTCGGCTGTGCGGTCGTCAATCGCCCCTCCATCAACAACTGATTCCATAGCCCCCATATCAATCGCACGTTCGGCATTTTCTGCAATTTTAGCAACTTCGGCAACTTCTTTAACCGCCGGGCTGGCATCCGCATCCTCCTTGCCTTTCTCTAATAGTCCAAGAATTGCTCGTAAATCTTCAGTTGTGAAAAAATCAATTGATAACTTTCCACCCTTTAGATTTCTTTCAATATAGACTCTTGTGCCTAAAGTTTCTTTGAATTTATCTTCAAGCTCCGAAACTTCCGGGTCAATATTCTTATCAATTTTCCGAGCGCGCTCAAAAGCAATTCTTCGCGAAGTCAATTCCGCCTCGCGCACCGTCACCCGCCTTACCAAAATATCCTGAAAAAGAGCTTTTTGTTCTTCCGGTCGGTCAACCAACATTAAAAGCGGTCTGGTGTGACCTTCTGAAATTTTGCCTTCAATTACCGCATTAATCATATCTTCCGGTAAACTCAAAATCCTAATGCTGTTAGAAACGTATTCTCGGCTTCGTCCCACTTTTCTGCCAATTTCAATATGTTTCAAACCGAAATCATCAACTAATTGTTTAAAAGCTTTTGCCCTGTCAATAACGTTTAAGTCTTCTCTTTGCAAATTTTCAATAATCGCCATCTCCAGTTTTTCTCGGTCGCTTTGTTCAGCATTTCTGATTAAAACCGGCACCTGTTGAAGGCCGGCTAATTTTGAGGCTCGAAGTCTTCGTTCGCCTGAGATCAATTCGTATTCCGAAGTAAAACTGCCGTCATCGCGAACAATCTCTTTGCGAGTGACGACAAGCGGTTGAAGGACTCCGTACATTTTTACCGAATCGGCAAGTTCCTGAAGCCGGGCCTCATCAAACTCTCGGCGAGGTTGAAAAGGATTCGGCCGAATACGATCAACCTCAACCCAAAAAATTGAATCTTGAAGAAAGTTACTCATATTTGTACTGAACATTTTATCATAGTATCTGTAACGCACAAAATTATAAACGCCTTTATTAGGAGTCTACCTCGCAACTCTTTTAAGAGATTAAGACGAGAATACCTGCCTAACTGGAATCGATTGCTATTTGAATAAATTTAGATTTTGTTGTAAATTATAAGTAGTTAGTGGTTAATTTATTCGCTGGAGTGGCGGAATGGCAGACGCAATGGACTCAAAATCCATCGATCGCAAGGTCATGAGGGTTCGACTCCCTCCTCCAGCATAATCGAGCGTAGCGAGATTATGATGGAGAGGAAGCGTGAGACGCTTCCGTGAGGCAGTCGAAGCCTTGTTGAGCTTTTTTGCGAGTTCGGAGAACGAAGCAAAAGCCATAGAAACCTAAAAAGTTTCAATATTTATACTGTGATATCTATTTGTGTAAATTAAATTATCATAAACTTAAAACTAAAAAATGACCCCTCTAATGTTTCTAGTTTTTATCCTTGCTCTTATAACACCAACAATCTATCAACGGCTGAATTTTTGGTTAAACAAAAAAAGCTTTTACGAAATTAATCTGCGGGAAAAAAGCGGATTGCAAATACACCACGGTCATTTTGGCATCATAATTTTATTTGTAACCACCATCTTTATAATGTTTTTAGAAAAAAATTTGTTGTTAGTCTCGCTTTTGGGCTTTGGTTGGGGGCTTCTCCTAGATGAAATCGCTCCGTCACTCATGATGCCGAGCAAAAACAGAGAGTTAGAACTTGCTGTTTACGAAAAATCTGGACGAGCGACATTTTTAATTTTCATTTCAGTAATAATTTTAGTGACAATCTTATATTTTTTTCAAGGAAAATATTAATTTTTAGCAAAGGCTTCTTTTTGACATATTTTCTTAAGGCGTATAGAATTACAATATTCGGATAAGGTGGCGGCTACCAACCGCAAACGCAAAGATGAACCCGAACCGAACAAAGAGCGCTTTCGTAAATACGAAAGAAGTCAGGTGGAACCGCGAGGAAACGTTCCCCGCCCTGGCAAGCAAACATGAATCAATCGTGTGCTTGCCAGGGCGTTTTTATTTATAAACTAATATTAAATAAACATATGAACAATTTGGAAAACAAACGTCACTCTCTCGCCCACCTCTTGGCGGCGGCAGTTTTGGAATTGTACCCGGAAACAAAAAACACTATCGGCCCGGCGATTGACAACGGCTTTTATTACGACTTCGAGTTCGCTTCCCCAATTACCGATAAAGACTTGCCGAAAATTGAAAAGAAGATGCGGGAAACATTGCCGACTTGGGATAAGTTTGAGAGAGAAGAAATTAGCCAAAAAGAAGCCAAGGAACTTTTTGCTGACAATCCGTATAAACTGGAACT
>JAKAFV010000084.1 GCA_021817915.1 bacterium
AATCATCCTTCCGCAAGAAATAGACCCCGATAAATCGCAGGCAAACATCAAAAACGGAGTCTTAAAAATCACCTTGCCAAAAGCCAATAAAGAAAAAACAAAGAAAATAAAGATAAAGTTTGAGTAAAACAAAACCCCCCGCTTACAGCGGGGGGTTTAAATTCTTTTTAGGCGGCGAGCTTATCCTGGTCTTCCACCGCTTTTTCTAATTGTTCAACAGCCTTTTCCGCCTGCACTACTCTCAATGTTTCTGTCGCTTTGTTCATTTTGGCCTCCTGCTCTGCTAAATTGCCTTCCTTTTTGGCTTTTTCTATTTCTTCAGGACTCAAACTAAATTGCCCGTATTTAAATTTTTCCATAATTTTTTTATAAATTAATTATAACATAACAGCCATTTTTAGTTATTATTAATATAATGCTACAAATATCGCCCTAAGTCAAGTGCTGTTTTTAAACTTGAAATAGTCCGCGACTGCCCCTAAGAGATCCGCCGGTTTATCAACGAGCCTGAAAGGCTTGCCGATGAGCAAAGTTTCCGGCTTATGGAAACCCCAAGTAACGCCAATTGCTTCAACGCCTGTATGCTCAGCTTCGCGCATATCGCCCAAAGTGTCTGTTATAAAAACACAATCTTTCGGCTCCGCGCCAAATTTATCAAAAACCATTTTAATTTTTTCCACCTTGCTCGTATGGACATCATTTCCCATAATTTGCGTGAAATGGTTCGCCAGCCCGTGCTTTTCCAAAAATTCCTGAATCGGGCTGGTGATCGTGGAAGAAACAATGATAAGCGTATAATCCTTTTCAAGTTCAATAATAACTTCTTTTATGCCGGGCACAATTTTTACCTCATTTTTCATTCTTGGAATGTATTCCGCGTCAAAATCAATATCGTGCCGGCACTCCGCCATACAACTATCTTGCCAATTCTCTTTATTATTAATATTTCCCTCAAAAAGCCTACAGAGAGCATCTTCTGTTATATTCGGATATATCATTTTTGAAACTTCAAAAGCCAGCTGAAAAGAATCCGCTATTACGCCGTCAAAATCAAAAAGAATAAAAGGTTTTTTCATTTAACTAATTTCTGAATTTCTTTGAAAATATCCAGCGTCCCATCTCCAAAAATATCTGCGATGAACCGTTTTTTATCATTAGCCGAAAGATTAAAAACTTTTTCAAACGACCATGCCTCAAATCTAATTGCTTCGTCCTTTTCCACTCTTAAATCTTCAACCTTGCCGTTATAACAATAAGCGTAAGTGGTTTTAATGGCGTAATTTATCGTTCCTGTCGCTTTGTCATGCGATTCGCGTTTCGCCGTTTTAATAAAAACAAGGTCGTCTTTCGTTGCGATTATTCCCGCTTCCTCTTCCATTTCTTTAATTGCGGAATCTTCATAATCAGAGCCAATTTCAACGTGACCGCCAACCGTCGCGTCTAGCAAATCGGGATAAGTATCTTTATTTTTCGCCCTGTGCTGAAAAATGATTTCTCCCTTTGGCGTATAAAGCCACACATGGACTTCTTTATGAAGCAACCCCTGTTTATGGATGTTTCCCCGCGTTTCTTCGCCGATTATATTCCCGCACTCATCTACAATATTTAACCTTTGATTATCAGCCACAAATTTATTTTTGTATTTTTGAAAAATCGCCGTCAATGATAATTGGCGACATAACTTATGTCTCATCAAACTCTTTTTCCACTTTAACCATTTCTCTTGAAGCGGTCATACTGCCGCAAATAACGATTTTCATAAAAAGTTAAATTTGTGCTCGGAGTGGGACTCGAACCCACAAGGCCGTTAGACCACAACATTTTAAGTGTTGCGCGTATACCGATTCCGCCATCCGAGCCTATTTATTTTTTCTCATATTTCTGCCCCTATGTGTTGGTTGCAAACTATGGCAATTCGGACACAAAATTCTCAAATTCTCCAGTCTATTATCGTGCCTATCGCCATTTATATGGTCTAATTCCAAGGGTAAATATCCATCCGTGCTTCTTTTCGCCCAACCGCATTTTTCGCAATGTTCAGGTTTTAGTTTCGCGCTAAATAATCTTTTCTTTAATTTAAAACTCTGAAAATTGTTATCTTTTACTAAAATCTTTTCAATAGGAATTAATGGCTTACCCATGCCACGAAGACCTTTATTCCACGCTCTTCCCCTAAAATGGCTTATATCTAGCCTATATTCCTTTATATATTTCTTTACTTGTTCGTAATTTCCTCCGGCTTCAATCAGCCCGATTTTTGCCAAAATTTGCCTATAACTTGTTGAGTTCTTGACAGCTTTTTTAAGCTCTTCTTCGGTCCACTTCCTTTTCTTATTCATTATTAAATTATAACAAATGGTAAACGCTCAAGCAATACAAAAAGTTGCGTTTCCCATTTTGCTGAGGCCAGAGAGGGATTCGAACCCTCGCATGGTGGTTTTGCAGACCACCGCGTTACCTCTTCGCCATCTGGCCATAAAACTATCCTATCACTTGCCTG
>JAKAFV010000008.1 GCA_021817915.1 bacterium
GCTTGGCACCAATCTTACCCTGTTGCCCCTTGATTATGGCGACACATCCTTAGTCGGCTATTGGAAGTTTGATGAAGGTTCTGGAACTACGGCGTATGACGCGTCAGGGCATGGGAATAATGGGACATGGTATGGAGCACAAGCCGGAAGTAGCGGCTATTATTCTACGGGTAAAGTAGGGTCGTGGACAGGATTTTTCGATGGAAGTACTGACTATAGCAGTAGTCCAAATTCAAGCCTAAGCGGCGGCGCGGCTATTTCTATAGCTGCGTGGGTTAACCAGAACTCATCTCCAATTACTTGGACGCAGATAGCTGGAGGAAATGGTGGAGCATTATATATCAATTCAACAAATGTGGTTCGGTTTCAGCTAGCCATAGGAGGAGAAGCCCAAATTACAGATTCTAATACAACCAATAGTCAGTGGTTATTTTTTGTGGGCACTTGGCAGAATGGTCAACCACTTAAAATTTATAAAAATGGTAATTTGGCATCAAACTCTGGAAATATTAGTGGTGCACTAGGTACGTTTAGCGCGATTACGATTGGGTTATACTCGGGAAATAATTATTTTAACGGCCTTATCGACGACGTTCGTATTTACAACCGCGCTCTCTCCGCCGCCGAGATTTTAGCGCTTTACAAAGCAACAAATAAATAGAACGCGCCTTGTCCCTTAAGTCACTCTCAAATTCTCAAAACTAATATTAACATCAATAAAACATAGTGTTGTGATATATCACAGCGCTATGTTTTATGATATAATTCCCTTATGAATAAAAA
Source organism: bacterium (assembly GCA_021817915.1). Taxonomy (GTDB): domain Bacteria; phylum Patescibacteriota; class Minisyncoccia; order UBA6257; family UBA9933; genus QYPD01. Next base: position 784 of record JAKAFV010000008.1, read on the forward strand.
TTTAGAAAACATAAAAAATTTGCCCTTATTGAAAAATTATCCTTCGCGAAAAGAATGGGAAGCTGCCTGTTGGCGGCAAATTTCAAAATCTGAACAATTATTAAATTTATCTACGACATCGGAAGAACGCCATGATTTAGTTATGCGCATTGCCGCCATAAGCGGCTTAATATCCGGCAAAAGCTATAGAAAAATAAGTGAAGAATTTTTTATTTCCACGCAAACAGTAAGATCCGCTAAAAAAGCGTTAGAAGACCGCAATTATAGAAGTTATTCCGAAAGAGGCAAAACTCAAAGAAAAAAGAAAGTTTATAGCTCCGGACCAAAACAGAAATCTAATCATAAATGGCGCGAAGGTAAATGGGCGCACCGCACGAAATATGGAACCGTTTATATGCCTTATTAAAAAAGTTAAGTTTATTAATTATTAAATTGGGCAAAAATAAGCGCTGTGATATATCACAGCGCTTATTTAAATTGATTAATCGCATACTATGACTAGTCATAGTAAAAATATTATATGGCCACATGATAGATACTTGTTTTGGCTGCCGCGGGCAGTTATAATTTTTTAATGGAATTTAAGACAACTTCTTCGGCGCAGACAAAAAAAATCGCCGGGCTTTTGGCAAAAGAAATTTTGGCGTCCCCTTCTCGCGCTCGCAACGCCTTGGTTTTAGCTTTGGTTGGCGATCTGGGTGGTGGAAAAACAACTTTTACCCAGGGGTTTTTGCGCGGGCTTGGAATTAAAAATAAAATTACCAGTCCGACGTTTGTAATCGCGAAGAACTATAAACTTAAAACTTGGAACTTGAAACCTGAGGCTCAAAAATACAAACATGCCTGGCATTTTGATTGCTACCGCATACGAAAGCCAGCGGAACTTTTTAGTTTGGGCTTTAGAGAAATTTTAGCCGACCCGCAGAATATTGTTTTAATAGAATGGCCTGAAGTTATTAAAAAGGTTTTGCCTAAAAACGCGGTTTGGATAAAATTTGAGCACGGGGATAAGGAAAATACTAGAACGATAAAAATAAATAAATTCGTATATTTGTACAAATTAGTTATTCGGTGATTTAAATATTTTCATAATGTTTAATATCGCAATTTTTGTATGAATTTGTCAAGGGATTAAGCGTGATAGCTATCAAATCAATTCTCCATCCCTTTTTATCGTCAATTAAGTTTTGATAATGGCCGGCATACAAGCTGGCAGTTCTTTTTAATTTTTCAAGTTTTGAATTTGTTAGGTTGTCTTCGGGTTTGATGTTTGGGTTTTGCGACAGAGTTTTAACTTCCACAAAGACCAGGGTTTTATCCGGCGCTTTGGCAATGATGTCCAGCTCGCCCCATTTCTGCCGGTAGTTCCGTTCAATGATCTTATATTTCTTATCCACAAGATATTCGCAGGCGATATCTTCGCCAAGCTGGCCGGTTTGGGATTTGATATTCATAATGTTATAATTTTATATTATGTATGACGGAGACACAATGCGTGGAGTGTTGGTTGATAAACACTCTGCGCCAAAAAAGAAGCTAAGTTATGAATATATCCGTGGCTTGGTTGATGGCGAAGGATGCTTCACCTTTTATCCCGGTTATAAAAATAAAAATGGCAGAAAATCAAGATTGCCAGCGTTTGTTTTGGCTATGAATGAACGAGATAAAAATCTAATAGAAATGGTTCGGGATACGCTTGGTCTAAGAAATCGGATATATATTAGAAAATCTTCAAATAGAGATGGGCACAAAAGAAGTGACGTCGCAGTTCTCGTGGTTAGGGAATTTGATCAATTAAAGGATATAGTTATCCCCTTTTTCTACGGAAAACTTAAGGGATATAAAGGCGAGCAGTTTACCGCTTGGTTAGAGAAAATTGGAAGCGATCCGGATGTTCCCGATAGATTTAAATCTTTACATCGTCTTTATAAGTGGGGGATATTTGGGAAACTCCCAAAATTTACAGAAAAATTTAAAAACTAGCCCCTAAATTTGTTTCAAAGTGTTTATCGACAAACACTTCTTACTTGTTTTTGGCATAAATTTCTAAAAAATGTAGTATCCATGCGATTACTCAGTAATGCGATAAAACCTACACTTTTAAAAAGTGTAGTATTCATCTGCTTATCGGGTTTTTCGGGTTTTCCTGGTTTTCGAGGTTTTGAAGGTTTCTAAGAAAAGCTATTTTTTAAGTAAAAAAATTCACCCAAGCCATCTGATTGTTGGTGACGGCTTGGGTGGGGGGGGTCGTTCCGACATCGTCGTATTACATGGCGGTCCGGCGATGGTCTCTGCGACGGCTTGGTGCCCGACGGGCAACTGGCTGTTTCCAGCGGCGGATTTCGCGACCACCTGGGCAGCGTAGTGTTCGAGGTTGTCGTCAACGATGTGCGTGAGCAACCGCTGTACGAGAACTTTGCCTTTGACCTCGGGCGGAATATCAACGGCTCTGAGTTTCTCGGCGATCTCCTGAAGGTGCTTCTGGGGGATGACCATCCTCCTCAGCATGTAGATCGCGGCCAGCAGCCGTCCGGTGAATATGCCTATGCATTTTTCGTCCGGACTCTCTTTTTTGTAGGCGGCCGAAAGTCCTCCAACCGCGTCCATGAAAAGATCTACTACGACCTCGTGCGCTGGCCTCAACTTAGTGTTGCTGTTCATAATAGACGATCTCCTTTCTTGGAAGGTTCAAATTTCATCCGTAATTGGATGATGCCGTATTTAAACATGCGTGCTAAAAAGTCAAACTTGTTTTTTGAATTAAGCTTTGCTATTTTTAAATTAGGCAATAAATAAAAATCGAAACTTAAAAAATAAAAAAGAAAGGATGGTGGGTTTATGAAAAGATTAGCGTTTGTTATTCTGGTTATATTGATGGCGCTTTTCTCTTTTTCATTGGTTTGTGTTTGGGAGGCCAAGGGAAGCGAATTTTCTGGAATCGGCGATAAGCTGGCGAAAAAGCTTTTGGGCGAAATCGGAAAGCCGGAAATTGAGAGAATTCTTTCTGACCCGCGAGTCGCTTTACAGCCGGAGCTTTTGAAAAAGCTGGACGCAAAAGGGAAGCGGTTCAGTTATTTCGGCCCAGAGTTCGGATTGCTGAATTTTCTTTCGCTGTGGCGGGGGAAAAACGTTTTGAAAAGCAACGGCGAGATTTTCTCCAAAATTGAAAAACAGTATGGGGTTGAAAAGGAAGCATTGGCGGCGATTTTCCGGATAGAAACAAACTTCGGCGAAAACATTGGCAAACACCGGACATTCAACGCCTTGCTGACATTCTCGGTTTTGAAAAATCGCAGGTCGGAGTGGGCGGAAAAAGAATTGGCGAATTTGCTTTTACTCAGCTCCCGGAACAAGTTGGATGTTTTGGGCATTCATGGTTCGTGGGCCGGCGCGTTTGGACTGTGCCAATTCATGCCATCTTCATTTCTGGAATTCGCGGCAGACGGAAATGGCGATGGAAGAGTGGATCTGTTCCGGTTTGACGATGCCATGGCTAGCGCGGCGAATTATCTCAAGCGCCATGGTTGGAAAAACGGCGACATTGAGAAAAGAAAGAAGGCGGTCTTTGCCTATAATCGCAGCGACGAATACGTGAAAGCCGTTTTGGCCTACGCCGAGGCGGTTAAGAGGTGATAATCGTAACTCACAATTTACGACATAGACGGCCCGCTGCAGGAATGAGCGGGCCGGTTTTTTATTTTTCTTTGACATAAAAATTTTAATAGCTTATGATTAAAAAATCAGATCGGTGATAGTCGTAGCCGCAGAATAATTAATTTGAAAAATAAAGATATGGAATGTAAATGCCCGAAATGCGGTTTTACCGCCGAGCAAGAAGGCGAATGCGTTTGCCCAACTTGCAGTGTTCCAGCCACTGAAGAAAAAGAAGAAGTCGCTTCTCCTGAAGCCGCCCCTTCTGAATCTCAGGAACCGGAAGCTACAGTTTAAAAATTAAAATCCGCCCCGAAATGGGCGGATTTTTTGTTGCGAGAAATTTATATATTGCGCTTCTGAAATTGTCTAATCTAATAAGAAATAGGGAAATCTTATAAAACATTACGCGTTTTTTGCGGCAATTTTATCTCGTGGGCATTTTAAACAAAAAAATTAGAAAAGGCAGTTAATAAAAATAACAGAGAAAACGACAGGAGAATAAATAAAATGCTTTTTAGCGGAGATTTTTAATGAGAATTATTATAATTATGACGCAAGGCTTGTATTTTTTGTGAAACTGTGATATAATATAAGAAAGCAAGGTTGATTTGGACGACAGTTGACAAGAGAGTAAGATCTGCTAAAATTACAGGTAGGTCGTGGTCGACGACTATAAATTAATAAAAACTTAAACAAACATGGCAAGTAACCCGTATAACTTCGAAGAATTCACGTCATTTGGAAGCAAATTTTCTCCCATAATAAGTCTTGGGAAGACTGGCGGTTTTGGTTTTAGCTCAGGCTTTTATAATCGTTACAATCTTAAGGGCTCCGTCGCAATGAAGTTGTTTTACGATAAAGAGAGAATGGTTGTCGCATTTAAGTTTTTTAAGACTCCGGAAAATGGGGCTGTTGAACTTAAGGACCAAGACAGGGGAGGGTATGTGCCGGTGCGTTCATTTTTGAATAAATACGACATTGATCCAGCCAAATATGCAAATAGATATATTCCAAAGGAAATTGACGATGAGAGTCTCGGGAAAATATATGCGATAGAGCTAAAAGAAAGGATTAGAAATAATTAAGTGAATACAAAAAACGCCAAAGCTGTTAACTTTGGCGTTATACCGAATATAAACGTGGTAATCGGTGTCCCACAGGAATAAGTCGCACCGAGCCACACCCCCTTTGGGTATATTAATTATATACTCAAAGGGGCTAACTAGACAAGATGCCCATGATTAAAATTGGCAAATACAGCTTTGATGGCCCATGGTTAATGAGTCGTATCGATTTAATTGATCGTGCCGCCGTGTATGCAATTCTTTGTTTCAATGGCAATAGTTATAACGTGATTTACATCGGAGAGACTGGCCAAGCTGGAACTCGACTTTCAAATCATGAAAGATCTGATTGTTGGAGCAAAAATTGTAATAGTTCGTTGTATGTCGCTATTTTATGGACGCCCTCTAGTCAATATACTGCGGATGACCGCCGTAAAATTGAAAAAGAGTTGCGCGATCAATATAATGCGCCGTGCAATAGGCAGTAAGCTGTAATGTTAAAATGGCAAGCCATTTTCTAGGAATGGCTTGCCATGACAAATTTAAACATGGGTTAACTCAAGCATGGGAATTACAAAACACGATCGTATTGCACGAGAAATAGCCACAAATAAAAATGCCATTTATCATTCTGACAAGGGAGTTGATATACGTACGTCAACGCAAGCAATTGAAGTCGAAGTTGATGCTAATAAACTTAGAGAAGGAGTGAGACAACTTCAAGGAAGTGGCAAATCGCGTTATCTTGCTGTTCCCAACGAACTCGTTAAAGAGGCAATTGGGTACGTAAAAAGCACAGGTGTAGGAGTTATGAATGAGCACGGTAGGATTAAGAAACGCGCAAGTTAAAACCGAAAGAAAGGTTTTACGTGTGATTAAAAATGACTGCTTCTGGCGGTCATTTTTAATGTGGTGGGCATGGAGGGATTCCCATCCTTCACTAAAGCTACGGCATGGCAAGGGAACCCTTCCGGCCATAAATTTCTGGTGGGCACGGCAGGGATCGGACCTGCGACCCTGCGCTTATAAGGCGCATGCTCTACCACTGAGCTACGTGCCCTGAATGAATTATTTATATTTCAAATTAAAATAATCTTGAATTGTTTTTAGTCCCATTAGTATTCTTCTCATTAAAATAACATTACCAACTATTATATTGCAAGTGCCGTGCCCAAAGCCGTTTTTGTATGTGATCGCGCTTTTATTTGTATTTTTAATATATGGTTTGCCGAATTGAGGCTTATTAATGTTAAGAGTTTTGGCCCAAAAATTAATCTCTTCTTCAATATTCATGTCTTGATAAAGATGTAGTCTTATTTTAATTTTAGGCCTGCCGATTTTTAATGAATTTTCTAGCCAATAAATGAAAAATTTAGTCATTATTGGGTCGGTGTTTGATAGGCTAACTTCCGCGTCTTTGGTTTTTGCTCCTTCGCCCCAATAAAGAAATAAACCGGCGATAAATAAATCTCTTTTAGATAACGGAAAAATTTTCGCTTTTTCTTCTGAATAGATTTTTTTAAATATTTCTTCTCTTTGCCTTTGTCGTGTTTTTCTGTAATTTTCTATCCTTTTTTCATTTTTGCCCGTTAGTTCTTTGATTCGTTCTTCGGATAGCGGGTAGTTTTTGAGCCATCCGCTTAGTGTGCCTTTGCTGATTTTAAGTTCGCTTTTAATTTGGCTATAACTATAACCTTTTAGCCGTAAATCAATCGCTTTTTGTTTGTCTTGTGTTCGAGCCATATCTGTACATCTAAAATACCTTACTATCAATTATGAATTAGCTGTTTTAAATTGTCAAAAAAGCCCGGTTTCCCGGGCATTCCAATTATCTAATTAGCCAATTTTCTAATTATCTAAATAGAAATTTGTTTCAATTTAAAGCTTTTTATAAGGTTGTCAAATTCGTCGCGTTCAAGCGTTTCTTTTTCTATAAGTTTAACGGCAATTGCCTTAAGAACGTTCTTTCTGGAAGAAATTATTTTCTGCGCCGAGATAAGCGCCTTATTCATAAAGTTTTTCACTTCGCCGTCAATTTCGGCGGCGATTTTTTCGGAATAGTTTTTCTCGGTGGCGATTTCACGGCCCAAGAAAACCATTTCTTCGGTTTTGCCGTAAGTAATCGGCCCGAGTTTTTCAGACATCCCGAATTTGGTAATAAGCTTTCTGGCAATTTCGGAAGCGCTTTGCAAATCGCTTGACGCGCCGGTTGAAATATCGCCGAAAGTCGTTTTTTCGGAAACATAACCTCCCAAGAGAATTGCCAAGTCTGCCATAAATTGATTTTTAGTCCGCAGGCTTTCGTCTTCAATAGGCATTTTTAATGTGTAGCCTCCGGCTCGGCCTCGGCTGATGATGGAAATTTTATGAACTGGGTCGGCATTCTTTAAGCTCGTGGCAATAAGCGCGTGGCCAGCTTCGTGGTAGGCGGTAATTTCCTTTTCTTTATTTGAAATAATCCGGCTTCGGCGTTCGGGCCCGAGCAAAACTTTTTCAATGGAACTAAGAATGTCTAATTGGTTTATTTCTTTTTGATTTTTTCGCGCCGCCCAAATCGCCGCTTCGTTCATAAGGTTGGCAAGCTCGGCGCCGGAAAATCCCGGAGTCCTTTCAGCTACCCGGCGGAGATTAACGTCTTTTGCCAGCATTTTCCCTCTGCTGTGAATTTTCAGAATTTCTTCGCGGTCGTTGATGCCCGGCATGTCTAAAATAATCCGGCGGTCAAACCTTCCGGGGCGCAAAAGCGCGGGGTCTAAAATATCCGGCCGGTTGGTCGCCGCTATAACAATAACTTGAGTTTCTCTATCAAAACCGTCCATTTCAACTAAAATTTGGTTTAATGTTTGTTCGCGTTCGTCGTGTCCTCCGCCGACTCCTGCTCCTCTTTCTCTGCCGATGGCGTCTATTTCGTCAATAAAAAGTATGCTAGGAGCGGCTTTTTTCGCCGTGTCAAAAGCGTCGCGGGTTCTTGCCGCGCCAACTCCTACGAACATTTCAACAAATTCCGAAGCGGAAATATGGAAAAACGGCACTTGGGCTTCACCCGCAACCGCTTGCGCCAATAAAGTTTTTCCGGTGCCCGGACTGCCTAAAAGCAAGACTCCGCGGGGGATTCTGGCGCCGATTTCGAGGTATTTTTTCGGGTTTTTCAAAAAATCGACAACTTCAAGAAGTTCTTCTTTCGCTTCTTTTAGTCCCGCGACATTGTTGAAAGTTATGCGGTCTTTAAAATGGGCAAAAAGTTTTATATTCGCTTTGCCAAAAGTGAATGCCTGGCTCATGCCGGTTTTCGCCTGGCGGAAAGTAATCCAAAAGAAAAATCCGATTATTAAAAGCATAATAATTGGTGAAATTAAAATTCCCGCCCAAAATTTCCAGCCCGACTCATCTTGGATTTCAAAATTTATTTTTTGAAGGGCTTCGGGATTCACGCCATAATTTTTTAGAGTTTCAGTCAGTCCCGCCTCGGTTTCTTTTTTTGAAATTGCCGATGAATTATCTTTAAGCGTTATTGCCAAGTCATTGCCATTAACAATTACTTTGGAAATCTCGCCGGCGTCTATTTTAGAAACCAGCTGGTCGATGCTTAAAACAACGGGCGTCTTTTGCTCCGCGTAGAAAAGCGAGAAAATAAAAGATACCACTAAAAGAGTAGTAATCGCCCAAAAGATATTTTTAGACAAAGACTTCATAATAACTATTATACTTGTTTTTTCAAATTATTACACAACAAACAAAAAACTAAACTGGCGGTTTTGTTTGAGAAAACCGTCTCGCAGGCCGAGCGGCCATGGTTCCCCGCGGAGCGGGGAGAGCGAGGGCGAGAGCGAGCGCAAATTTCACGGTGGGAAATTTGATAGCGTGTTTTAGAAAATTAAACCGCCAGCAAAACTACGCCATCTTTAAGGAGATTCTTCTTTCCTCGGTCTTTATGGAATCGACGAGGAATTTATATTTTTTGCCGAGCTCCAAAGACTTCTTCATTTCTTCGGCTCCGCCAAAGTTTGTGATGTGTATCATTCCTTGGAGATTATTTTCAAGATTGATATACGCGCCAAATGGATTGAATTTATAAACAATGCCTTCAACTTTTTCGCCTTCTTTTATCTTGTCGCTGATGTTTTCCCACGGGTCGGCTTTAAGGGCTTTAATAGAAAGGAAAACCCTGCCGTCTTTGATTTCAGTGATTTTAGCCTTTATTTGCTCGTCAATTTTGACTATTTCTTTCGGGTTGTCTATTACTCTGTATTCAATTTCAGCTATATGAACCAAGCCTTCAATCGCCGGGTT
>JAKAFV010000009.1 GCA_021817915.1 bacterium
CTTTCCGCCCAGCCTTATCAAATTAGGCGATTCAATCATTATAGCCGGGAAATGGTAAATAGTCGCCAATTCCTCGGTGCTTAACACTGAAAACTTCTCGTTCCGAATATGGTTATGCTTGCCGAAACGCCTAGTCCGATATCCCTCAAACAATTTTCGTTTGCGGGAAAAAACAAAAAGTTTTTTATACGGCGGGCACAATTTGGCAAACCAAGTATTTCTAAGGGTAACCGTATGCTTGTCCGGCCTTAAAGCATTCATATCGTTTGACCTAAATTGATTAAATGAACCCATAATCGCCGAGACATTAGACGAAGTAAAACTTTTAGCGCTATCTATATAAACAAATCTGACAACCGTTTCAAAACCGATTTTTGAAACTTTATTCCCTATGCCTTTGGCGATTTCCTGCTCCGCCGGATGCAAGAACTTTAAAGTCGGCGCGTCAGGTTTTTTTTCGCCAGCCCAAACAGGAACTTCCGCCGGCGCCAAGGCCACATTTCTTACCCATGCCATTAATTCCGAATCTTTTCCTTTTTTAGCGGTTTTTCTTCCCGCCATTTCTTCTATTTTTTCATACCCTTCTTTCTGCCACATATTTCCGCTCGGCTCGCCTGTCGGGCTGATTAAAACCTGTATTCCAATCCACTCGTCTTCTTTTAAATTAGACATTGTTTCAATAATCGCCGCGAGAGGGTCTAGCCTTTTTTCATCCTGGGTTTCTTCAAAAAACTGGTATGTTTTTATCGGATAATAATTTTCCCTTGCCAAAATAATTTCCGTGCCCCAAAGGTCGTAAGTTTTATCCGGCAAAACCGGAGGCAAAGAATTAATGTAATCTTCAACCGGCACTATTTCCGCGCTAGGATATTGGGCGTAAATCGCCGATTCAACCAAATTTTTAAAGTCCAGCGGAGTCTGGACGTAAAAACGCACTCCGCCGGCGTGCCCCACCATCTCAAAAGATACCCAAGGCTCCACTTTTCCGCTCAAATAAGTATCAACCGAAGAAAACCCGAAAGAATAAGTTCCTATCATGGTATTAAAAACCGCCTCCATCGCTTTTGGCGTTTTAAGAATTTCCTTGGGAATTTTCATTTCAAAAATCCCGCGCTCGGCGCTTTTAATGTATTTTGTCCTTATATAAATAAGCCAAAGATTCCAAGCAATTAAAAAAAGAAGAATCGGCAAAATAATCCACCAAATATAACTAAAGACGGCGATAGCGCCATTGATAATGCCAGAGAAAATTTTGAAAAAGACGTCTATTATGGCATTAATTATATCCTAATTTGCCGCCGAACGCCATAAGCACCGCGTTTCTTACTTCGCTTTTTTCTCGTATAGGGCGTAAGTGCCGCGTCCAACCAAAACGAAACGCGGGTCTTTTATAAGTTCATTATGCACTGTCTGTTTTTGCGCCAAGCGGTCGTCAAAACCGGCTTCATTTATTTTATCCGCCAATTCGCCAAAGTGAAGCGGCTGGCCGTGTTTTTTCAAAACCAAATAAGCTTTGCTGTTAATCGTCTTGGGATTTATTTCCTCCCATTCGCTTAGCCCAAAATCTCCGTAAGGATTTTGGCTGAATTTTTTTGAAATCAAAAGATAGTTTGAACCGGCGGTATCGGAAATCTTTTTATTTTTTGCCACCCTTAAAAGATAGTCGTTAAAGCTCTTATTTTCCAATAACTCGGCTTTCTTGCTCGCAACCATTTTTTCAAGCTCGGAAAAAAATGAATCCGCCTTATTTATGTCTTTTTCGTCAAAATACCAAAAGCCGTGGAAGTCCCTGTCCGCGGGCTTGTAAAAAAATCCCCCCGAAATTTCGGAAAAAAACCTTAAATGCCAATGATGGAGTTTTTTGTCGTTAAGCGCCGATTTCATTTCCGAAATAAAAAGGTCGTCTTTGCGGAGCCCGCCGAATTCATCAAGATGGCCCATGATTTTTTCAAGGAAATCTTTCGCGGATTTTTCTTTTTCCAGATTTTCCCTGATATAATCCAAGGCGCTTTCTTCAAGCTGTCTGACCCTTTCCCTAGTTATATTATATCGTTCCCCTATGCCCGCTAAAGTCTCTTTTTCTCCTCCAGATAAACCAAAACGCCCCGCCAAAATTTCTTTCTGGCGCGGCTTTAAGTCGCGAATTAAGTTGTTTATTGTTGAACTTAGCATAGATATAGAGTACCAAGCTTTAACAAATTTGTCAAATGTTTCTACTTATTCCCTTTTGAGCGAAAAATAAGCAACAGCGGGCTGGCCACGAAGATTGAAGAATAAGTTCCCATAACCACGCCGACTAAAATCGTCAAAATAAAATACTTTAAAGTTATCGGGCCGAAAAAGAACATCGTCAAAAGAGTCAAAATCAAGGTTAAAGAGGTATTAACCGAACGGACAAACGTCTGATTAATACTGTTATTGATTATTTCAGCCAAATCAAACTTTCCTTTCTGAAACATGAGATTCTCGCGAATTCTGTCGAAAACGACGATTGTATCATGAACCGAAAAACCCATAATAACCAAAAGCGCGACGATAAAATTAGTGTCTATTTCAATGCCTAGATATTTCCCCAAAACCGCCAAGAGCCCAGCCGGGATTATAATGTCGTGCAAAAGGCTCAGCAATGTGATAATTCCATATTTCCAAGATTTTATCGGATAAGAAACTTTGCGGAAAGCAAAAGCGATGTATAAAGAAATTCCCAGCAAAACCATCGCTATCGCCCAAAAAGCGCTGTTTTTTAATTCTTCTCCGACAGCCGGACCGATATTCTGAAAGCTTAATTCTTCTATATCGCCGAATTTATTTCTGAGCGCCGAAAGGTATTGCTGGTGCGCGTCTTCCGAAATATGGGGCAAGCGGACTACAAACCCCCCGTTTTCCGCCGGAAAAATAATAACATCTTCTATTTTTAAATCGGCTTGAAAGAAATTTTTTAATTCGTCGCTTGTCGCCTGCGTTGTTTGTTGTAAGTTGTTTGTTGTTTGTTTAATCTGCCACATCGTGCCCCCTGAAAAATCAATTCCGGGTTTTAATCCAAAAATACCTATCGCCAAAAAGCTCGCCAGAACCAGAATTCCCGCGATAGACAAAAATATTTTTCTATTGCCGATTATATTCATAATATTAATTTAAAATGTAAATATCAAAGTGAAAAATGACAATATAAAATGATAAAGTTTTATAATGTTAAAATCTTTATATTTTACTCATTTTTAATTTTGAATTGTAATTTTGATTTTTGATTTTTAAATTTTTAATTTTTTAAAAATACTCTTAACATCGTCCTTGTAACTGTTATTGCCGAAAACATTGAAACGATAACTCCGATTAACAGCGCCAAGGCGAAGCCCCTGATAAAACTGCCTGTGAAATAATACAAAATTACGGTGGTTATCATCGTTGAAACGTTTGAATCGCGGATTGAAGGCCAAGCGCGCCTAAAGCCCTCTTCAATTGCCGAGGATTTTGCCAAGCCTTTTTTAAGCTCTTCCTTTGTCCTTTCAAAAATCAAAATATTCGCGTCAACCGCCATTCCAATTGAAAGGATAAATCCCGCGATTCCGGCAAGCGTCATTGTAATGCCGAGTTTGAAAACCGCGGCGGTTAAAATTATGTAAATAATCAGCGCTAAAGAAGCAAAAACTCCCAAGACGCGGTAATAAAGAAGCATAAAAATCATGATTATTATCGTCCCTAAGACCCCGCTGTAAATCGCCTTATCAAGCGATTGCTGGCCAAGGCTCGCGCCAATTGTTTGCTGGCTTATCAAGCTAATTGGAGCTGGCAAAGCGCCCGCGTTAAACCTTTCAACCATGCTCTTCGCGTCGTCGGCGCTGAATTTTCCGGTAATCCGCGCGCTGCCTCCGGAAATTTTTTCCTGAACCGTCGGCATTTCTATTAAAGCGTTATCCAAAAAAATCGCTATCGGCTTGCCGACGTTTTTGGCAGTCAATTCTTCAAAAATTTTCGCGCCCTCGTCGTTGAATTGGATATTAACCTCGGGGCTTCCGGTATTTTGGTCAAACCCTACTTGCGCGCTCTTAACATAACGGCCGGTCAAATTCGTCTGGATAAATTGAGGCTGTTGTCCAACTGTTGAGCTTGCCTGGCCCGCGGGCTGAACAACTTCCCGAAAATCAAGAAGCGGAGTTTCTCCTATCATTTTAATCGCCTGATTTACGTCTTTTATTCCCGCGAGTTCAACTATTAACCTATAAGAATCGCCCTCTTTAGAAGAGAGAACTTGGGGTTCGCCGACGCCGAACAAATTAACACGGCGTTCAATAACGTCTCTTAAACCGGCGGCGACCAAATCTTTTTCAGAAGAAGCGACTTGCGACATATCAACCTGGTAAATAAGATGCGTACCGCCTACCAAGTCCAAGCCCAAGCGCCAAGGCAAAAATTTTCCGCCCAGCCATTTCGGATAAACAAAAATTCCGGCAACAATCGCCAAAATAATTACTCCTATTAATAAAATCGAATAATTTTCTCTTTTCATAAAATTCAATCCCAACCAACGAATTCATCCGAATCTACGAAAGTATCCGAAAGACGTTTTCTATATATTTCGGATTTGTTCGGATTATTCGGATGCGTAATTTTCGGATTGCTACGAGCACATTCCCCAGCTACAGGCCGGACATTTTCTACAGCCTTCCTGGAAAACTAATTCTATATTGCAATTAGGACACATTTTAACTTCTCCTGTTTTTTCTGAATTATCTTCCGCCGTGAGAGCAAAAACATTGGCCGCTCCAGCCTCATGATAAACCGCAAACCCCTTGGCTTTTTCGTCTTTAACAACGCTTAACCTTACACCATCTTTTTGTTTTTCGCCAGCCCCCTTTCTAGAACCGCCTATCAACACTTGAGTTTGTAAAGATTTATCGCGATAAACGGTCACACCCTTACATCCAAGCTCGTAAGCCAAAAAATACGCCTTTCTTACGTCTTCAACAGTCGCGTTTGAAGGAAAATTATTTGTTTTTGATATTGAAGCATCAACCCATTTTTGAAAAGACGCCAAAACTCTAACGTGCTGTTCCGGAGCAATGTCGTGCGCGACGACAAAAACTTTTTTTAATTTTTGAGGAATATAAGGAACGCTGTGAATGGTGCCTCCGGCTTCCGCCACCTCTTTAATAAGCGCTTCATCCATCAAACCCTCGGTCTGCATCGCTTCGTTGAAAACCGGATCTATGTAAAAGAAATTTCCGATGGCAATGCTCTTTTCAAACACCAAGCTATAAACCGGTTCAATGCCTGAAGATGTTCCCGCCAGCATACTAAGCGAACCCGTCGGCGCGATCGTCGTGGTATAAATATTTCTAATGCCGTATCTTTGTATTTTTTTCGACAAATCCGCCCAATCAAAATGCCAGGATTTTTTGTCCTTGGAGGCGCTGAAAGGCAGTTTGCCTTCCTTGTAAAACGATTTTTCAAAATAAGGGGCGCGGCCGCGTTCTTTAGACATTTCAATTGAAACAATTTTTGAATAGTACGCGACAAATTCCATTATTTGCTCCATAAATTCCAAGCCGTCTTTATCGTTATAAGAAATGCCAAGCTCGTAAAACAAATCTCCCAAGCCCATTATCCCAAGCCCGATTTTCCTGGTATTCAAAGTCATTTCTTCTATTTCCGGCAACGGATGCTTTGTAATATCAATAATATTGTCCAAAAAACGGGTCGCTTTTTCTATGGTTTTTTTAAATAATTCCCAATCAAACTGGGGCTTCTTATTATTGTTATGGTTCTTTTTTACGAAAGCGGAAACGTTTATTGAACCCAAATTACAGCTTTCATTCGGGTAAAGAGTCAATTCCGAACAAGGATTCGTCGTAGTGAGCGGGCCGAGAGATTTTAATAATGGATTAAATTCGTTTATGCGGTCAAAAAACAAAACTCCGGGCTCGGCAGATTCCCAGGCTTGATAAACCAATTCGCCAATAAGTTTTTTAGGATCAACTTTCGCCGAAACCTTGCCGTTGCGCGGATTTATCAAAGGGTATAGCTCGTTCTTTTTGTAAGCTTCCCATAATTCCGGCATAATCATTACCGAAATATTAAAATTCCTTAACGCTTTGTTGCCCTCTTTCGCGTGAATAAATTTTTCGATGTCGGGATGGTTTGAATTCATAATTCCCATATTCGCGCCCCTTCTCATTCCGCCTTGTTTTATGACGTCTGTCATATTGTCAAACATCGACATAAAGCTGATAGGGCCGGAAGAAGAACCGCTTGTGGTTTTGATGTAATCGCCTTCGGGGCGCAAACTAGAAAAATTGTATCCCAAGCCTCCGCCGGATTTAAAAATAACCGCCGCTGATTTTAAAGTGTCCATTATAGAATCTATGGAATCTTCTATGCCCAAGGCAAAACAAGCCGAACCCATTCCCAAGGGCCCGCCAAAATTCGCCAAAGTCGGAGTATTGGGCAAAAACAGCCTGCTGACCATTAAATCGTAATATTCTTTTATTTCCTGCGCGTATTTATCAAATTGGCCTTTTTTCAAAAGTTCCAAAAATTTGGGCCAAGAAACTTTTATTTCTCTTTTTTTTGAAAACCTTTCATAAACCCTTTTCAACGCCTCAAGATGATATCTGTTCAGTTTGTATTCTCCGATGGAAAACTTGTTTTCAAATTTTACCGAGTCAAATTCTTCAAATCGGTGCTCCGGAGCCTGGCCGTTTTTCTGAAAAACTTTCGGGTCAAAAAATAGCGAAGTAAGGGTTACGTGCGTCGCCACTCTTTCAAAAAGCTGTTTTGGAGATTCTATTACTTTTCTTTCTTCGTCTTTATTTAAATAACGGCTCGCCAAAACCCGCAAAGCATTAACATCAAATTTTTTATCAACCTCGTCTATTTCTTCTTTATTAAGAACTTGTTTTTTCTGGTTTCTTATTTCCGCGCGCTCCTGGCGGTAAAGAATATAAGCTTTGGCTATGCGGGCATGGGCAGTGTCTATCAAAACCTGTTCAACCATGTTCTGGATTTCTTCAATTGCCGGCACGCCCCCGCGCTTAACAACTTTTTTAAGCCTTAAAGCGACTTCTTTCGCCAAGGTTTCAGCCATTTGCCAATTCGGTTCGCCGACGGCAACCGACGCTTTAAAAATAGCGTTTATTATTTTTTCAATTTTAAACGGCACTACATGGCCGTTGCGTTTTTTAATTGTTTTAAACATATAAATATAATCCCAATCTACGAATGTATCCGAATTTTCGAATGGCTACAAATACTTTTTATAAGTATTCGAATTTATTTGTAGATTCGGATGAATTCGTAGTTTCGGATTGCTTATTACTTTCTCCTTTTTCTCAAAAATGCCGGCATATCCAAAATGTCTTCATCTTTTTCCTCTTTCTCTTTATTTTTCTTTGATTTTTTAGCGGACTTTTCAGACTCTTCAAAAAGAGAGCCGTTTCCCGCCGGCTCTTCAAAAATTTCTTCCCGCGCGGTTATTCTGGGCGCGAAAAGCCCTTGCGAAAGCATGTCGTTATTCCCTCCGTAGTTTCCGTTAAATCCCGTGGCAATAAGAGTAATTTTCAATTGGCCTTTGTTAAGCCGTCTGTCATGGTACGCCCCGAAAATTATTTTCGCTCCCGGGTCTATATTTTCTGAAATCAAATTCGCCGCCTCGTTTATCTCGCTCATCTTCAAATCGCGCTGGCCGGAAATGCCGAATAAAACTCCTTTAGCTCCGTCTATGGACATTTCAAGCAAGGGAGAATTTATCGCTTGCGTCGCGGCGACTGTTGCTCTGTCTTTTCCGCTTGCCTTGCCAATGCCGATAACCGAAGCGCCGGCGTCGCTCATTATGGCTTTCACGTCGGCGAAATCCACATTCACTATGCCCGGAGAAATAATAAGTTCAGTAATTCCCAGAACCGCGTTTTTCAAAACTTCATCTATCGCTTCAAACGCTTTTATTAAAGAAGTTTCTTTGTTTATTATTGAAAAAATTTTGTCGTTCGGAATGGCTATTAAGGTATCAACTTTTTCCTTGACTCTGGCTATCCCGTCCTGGGCGATCTGCGCCCTTTTTGAACCTTCAAAGCCAAATGGCTTGGTAACAACCGCTATCGTTAAAATTCCAAGCTCTTTGGCTATTTCAGCCACAATTGGAGTGGCGCCTGTGCCTGTTCCCCCGCCAAATCCGGCGGCAATAAAAATCATATCCGCGCCTTTTAAAGCTTCGGCTATTTCAGCCCTGTCTTCCTCGGCCGCTTGCTGGCCGATTTCCGGATTCATTCCGGTTCCCAAACCCCTTGTAAGGCCTTTGCCTATATGAATCTTCTTTTTTGCCTGGGCGTGGTTAAGGTCTTGAATATCGGTGTTTATCACTATTAAGTCTATGCTCCTTGGAAAAGAATCGGCCATTCTCGTTACCGCGTTGCCGCCGGCTCCGCCAACGCCAACGACTTTAATTTTTGCCGGATAATTTTCCTTGGAATTTTTAGCCATGCCCAGTAATTCAACTTCAATTGGCAAAAATTTATGAGAATCAATGCCTTTTTTGAAGTTTTTATAAATATTATTGATTAATCGTTTTTTTGTTATTTTAATAAAATTTTTGCCTCCGTTTATGTTCTTTTTTGGATTTCACTTACGGCAATGCCCGCCATTCAACGTAATATTTCTACCCCCTAATCCTAAAACTGATTTACTCTAAAAAGAACATCGTTGAAGTTGAATCACTGGGCATGATAATAAAGATATTATAGTTTCCACGAGGCCAAGTCAATTGCCATTATCCACTGGCAAAAAGGGAAGATTTAAGACTTAAGAAATAAGTATTAAGAATTGAAATATCCTTATTTTCTCTATTTCTTATACCTTAAACCTTATATCTTATTTTTATTCCTCATCTATTTATAAATTAAGTCTGGCATCAACAACGAAAAAATTATACCATACTAAGTATGGCTAAAAACCTTGTTTTTATAATCATTTTATTCTTAATTATTTTTGATTTTTTTGTTTGGGCGGAAATATTTTTCGGCGGGCCAAGCAAAAATACCGAACTTTATTTTTTAAACGTCGGCCAAGGCGACGGCGAACTAATTGTCTGGCCAAATAATATTAAAACATTGATAGATGCCGGCCCGGCGAACAAAGCCTCAGAAGAATTTTCATATTTATTTTCGCCATTCAACCGCTACATAGATTTAATCGTCCTTACCCATCCCGAATTAGACCATTTTGGCGGATTAATCGGCGTTATAAAACGCTATCAAGTCGGCGCTTTCATTTTTAACGGCGCGACAAAAGATTCAAACGGATTTAACGACCTGGAAAAAATAATTCAAGAAAATAAAATTAAAACAATCGTCCTTTCCGAGGGCGATAAAATAAAATATCTGGAAAATTATTTTGACGTCCTTTCGCCAGGGAAAAAATTAAGTTTGGGAGCGACAAACGAAGACGGGCTTGTTTTAAAA
>JAKAFV010000010.1 GCA_021817915.1 bacterium
AAATCAGGTCAATTATGAAAAGAGCGACCAAAAATGGCAAAAAAAACCAAAACAGCCTCATTTCGGGCAATTTGGCGTAAAGAGATATTTTTTGAAAAAAACGCTTCAATTTCGCTTAATCGATGCCAATATGCGAATGGATACTAATTATACAAATACATTAGTATTATTAGCATGAATTAGTATATTAGCATCGCATTTATAACTCTAACACATACAACTTATTGTCGTATTTATTAACAAAAAATAATTTGCCGTCCGTAAATTTAAGATTAACCGCGTCTATCGCCGAAACGCTTCCGTCAAAAATCAGCTCAAAAGAATTATTGACCATATCTATCTGATAAAACGAATCAACTGAATAAATCGCATTTTTCAGATAAGCGTCCGGCAGCGCCGATTTATCGGGAATATCCTCGGGAATAGCGCAATAAATCTTGGGGTCGGAAACAAAGCATTTTTCCGGCAAAGTAACAAATTCAAGATTAGCCTTAATTTCTCCTTGGCCGTCTATCAAGTTCAAAATCCTATTTCTTCCTTCCATTGAGCTTGAAAATTGCAGGCCGATTTTGCCGTCAGAAGACCAATTAATAATTAATCCGTTTTTTTCCGCGGTAAGCTGGTTTAATGTTTTTTTAACAGCATCAACCGCCCAAATTGAAGCTGAATAAAAAGCTGACGGCCTAGGAACAAGCGTAATCTTGTTTTGGGAAATCCAGTCTAAATCAAAACTTTCTTGATAAAGCGAAAGCAAAGTTGCCGGTTTTTGCTTTAAATCTACCAAGCTTTTTGTTATTAAATCGCTTTTATTTAAATCCCTGGCATTTGCCGAAAAATAAGCGACTTTTTTGCCGTCCGGAGAAAAATCGGCGGCGGTTATTTTATCGGGCAAGGATTCAAAAATATTATTTCCCGAATTATAAACAACAAATTTTGGAATGCCCGCGCTGTTGTTTTTAATAATTACTCTCTTGCCGTCAAACGAAGATTTAAGCGATTGAAAATTTTCTATCGGGTTTAGAGTGAGCGCTTCGTCGGCGCCATCGGCTTTCACTTTATAAATTATTCCATCGCGGCCGATATAAAATACTCCGCTTCCCTGAATTTTTAGCGTTGAAGAAGCTGAAGGAGAAACAGCCGTTGATGAAGAATTTGAATTAAAAACCCAATATCCATAAACTGCCGTATCGCTAATAACGCTTAATTTTGAAGCAACGGCTCCGCTAGAAGAAGAATTCGCAGAATTATTTATTGAAATTGATTTGCCATCAACAGAATTTTGTGGAGAGATTGGCGGCGTTAAAATCGTCCGCGTTTTTTGCCAAGCGAAATAAGCGCCAGCCCCCAAAGCGATAACGCATAAAATTATCACTGTAATAATTATTATTTTCTTGCTCATACCCAGTGAACTCAACTCGATTGTGATTTATTAGTGTTTAATCAACCACTACCGAATAAATTTAATTTATTTATTAATTATTTTCATATTCCCAGTAACTTAATCCGATAAATCATGATTAAACCTATCGAGTTGAGTTACTGGGCATAAGTTTATTTTTTTACCAAAATATCCCAATGGTCGGTCTCCAAAGCATAAACTGCGCCGGAAGGCGAAATATATTGAGCCGCCCCATCGCTTGTCCTGTTTGATATTTTTTGAAAATTTTGCGTGATATAATTATTAAGATTGGCATTTAACCGCAAATCAACTTTATAGCCATTACAATGGCTATATGTCCCCGCGGCATGGACGGTTCCGCACCCTTCAGTGCCGGCAGTCACAAAAACGCTGTCAGAGCCTATTCCCGCTGCCAAAATTCCAACTTCATTCAAAGTTGGCTGTAAAATCCCATTAAGATTAACGCATCCGCTTGATTGGCCGGCCGAACAAACACTTTTTGTGCCTATGCCAACTGATGACAATTGCTTTCTCGCTTGTTCTTCGCTTAGGCTTTCTCCCCCAAAAGAACGTATGGCGCCTCCGCCGCCAGACGAACCGCCCGCGTAAATCTCATTATAAGAAGCCGATGCTATCCCCGAAGAATTTGAATATTTAGAAATATCTATATTGCCCGCGCTTGCCTTTGGCAAAATCGGGTTTTTTAAATTTATCAAGTCAGGATTAATTGTGTTAAGAATTAAATAGGCCGCTAAAAGCAAAACTATCCCCCAAATCGCCGCCCAAATCCATTCCATCGCGTCTTGCTTGCTGGAAATCGCGCCCGAAACAGTCCATAAAACGGCGCCATAAACTAAAACTCCCAAAGCTGCTCCGCCTACCACTCCCAAGGCAATTTTATAAAACCGCCCGACAAAATCCGCCGGGTTCGTCGCTCCTGCCCAAGGATATTTATATTGCACGTCTATTTTTAAAGGTTCATAATCCTGTTGAGCGTAAGACAAAACCGGTGTTAAAAAAACAATAAAAGCCACAAATATTAAAATAAAAGCATAGATTATTTTTTTCATTTTACGGTTAAATTAATTGTTTGGCTGGCCGTTTCTAATGTTTTTAGAATATTGCTCATTGCGACTGACAAACTAATTTTAGAACCCGTTGGCATTTGCGGGTCAATATTCAAATCAAGAGCAAAAAGATCGCCTTTGCCTGATTCAGGTTTTTGCTCGGAAACCGACCACTGAACAGAAAAATTATCATTGTTATTTGTATTAAAGAAAAACGGCAAAACGCTAAACAAGGATTTTCCGGTTTTTATTTCGCCATTTTTATACGGAGCGTTTATCACCGCTTCGGGCCTGACAATCGGGATATCTATTATTTTATCTATAAACCCAGCGCCCGGAAAATCAACTATGGCGATTCTAACTTGTATTGTTTGGCCGGGATAATTCGGAGCTATAAAATTTATTTTTTTTATTCCCAAACCGCTATCCTCGTTCTTAACTAATTTATCATTTATATACCATCGAACTTTCGCGTTTGAAAGGTCTGCCGGTTTGCCATTGTCTATTAATTCAAAACTAACGTCTATTTGGGCGCCAGCTATCGGCAAAATCTTGCCAGCGTACCAATTTGGAACATAATTTTGCGCTTTCCAAGAAATCAAAAATTGGGGAGAAACCTGAGCGTAAGCGAAATTAAGACATAAGACATAAGAAATAAGAAATAATACTATTAGAGCGGAAATTTTAAATTTTAATCCCATTTTTTTCATATAGTTTTTATTTATTCCGCAGCAGCCGCGGCAGACGCAACTTTTGCCATCAAATTACCGGTTCCAACAGGAATCATCTGCGCGACATTAGGATGGTTAATCATATATATTGCGATCATCGTGCTTACTGTTTTAAATGGCAACAAATTCAAAAACCAAATCATGTCTAATAGGTTTCCGACAATAACAGAAACTTGCTGCCTAAAACCAAATCCTCCTCTCATTATAAGCCAAAATTCAATAATCGCAAAAAATGCGCCGTCTACAAAAGGAAGAATTATAAGCACGCCCATTCCTATTCCCGTCAAAGCAATAAAACTAAAAAGAATATCTATCCCATCGACAAATAGGCTTAATAATACCATTAATAACGCTTCCACCAGTGAAATTTTCTTTTGATTATCCATTTTCTTCTTTTTTTTGGGCTAATAATTCTTCCGGGTTTGTGGTAATAACTTTGTTTTCAAAATAAGAAGCGATAATTTGAATGGCAACATGCTTCAAACCGGCGAAAAATACTCCTTCGCCAATATTTGCCTGAAGCAATAGCTGTCTTTCCGTATCCGATAAATTAAAAGTCTTTGAGATTACGTCTATGCCGACCGGCGCCTGCTTAAGCAAAAGTTGAAGCGCCGAATTGGAAATAATCGGCCGGCCGTAAGGCGACTCCAAAAAGTCTTCTACGTTCTGGGTAATAGTCGTAAGCCCAAGATAATATTTTCGGCAGCGCTTTGCCAAAAAAGAGAGAAAATTCGCGCTATCCTGGTATTTCATTAGCCACCAAGCTTCGTCTATAAGCATTATCCTTTTTTTAACGTCGGCGCGGATAAGATTCCAAATAAAATTCAAAACTATGTACATCGCGATCGGCCGAAGCTGTTCTTCCAAGTCGCGGACGGAAAAAACTATCAAACGGTTTTTAATATCAACATTTGTCGCTTTATTCGTGAAACCCGCGTAACTCCCCTTTGTGAATCTTTCCAACCGTTTTGCCAAAATTTTTCCTCCTTCGGTGCTTTCAAGCACTGTTTGAAAATCTTCCAAAAGAGGCGCCTCAAGTTCCATAAAATTCGGCTGGTCCGGGGTGATATTGCGCGATTCATAAGTCGCGATCACGGCGCTGTCTAAAAGCGCTTCTTCTTCGGGAGTAATTTCGCCAAGCATTAATTTTATAAGGCCGGTCAAATTAAGAATATGGGATTTAAAAATATCCGCCGGGTCTTCACCCTTGGGAACAATCGGAATATCAAAAGGATTAATTTGATTTTCCGAAGTCAAAGAAATTTTGAAAAAGCTGCCACCGACTGATTCTGCCAATTTTTGATATTCGTTTTCAGGGTCGATTATCAAGACATCTATTCCCATCATTAAATACCTTAAAACTTCCAATTTGCAAGCATACGACTTTCCGGAACCGGATTTGGCAAAAACCACCATATTGGCGTTTTCCAAAGAAAATCTATCAAAAATAATTAAAGTATTATTATGGGTATTTATGCCATAAAGAATCCCTTCGTCGGAAGTTAAATCTACCGAAACAAATGGAAATATTGAAGCAGCTGGCCCTGAATTCATCGGCGAATTAATAAGAAGTTTGTCTGTATTTAGTGGCAGAGTCGAGCCAAATCCTTCTAATTGCTGGAACATCGCCGGTTTAATATACACAAGCTGCGATTCAAACATGGAATTTATTTTTTCTTCAAGCTTTTCAAGCGCGCCTAAATTATCGGCGTAAAAAGTTATATAAATTCCTGTATTAAATAATTTTTCTTGCGCCTGCTGAAGCTGGTCTCTCAAACCTTCGACATCTTGAAAGGCGGTTTCCAAAATCGGGTCTCTCACCAAGCCTTTTTCCTGGCGTTCAAATAATTGCGCTTCTATTTGAGCCGTTTTTTTTCGCAAATTTTTTAAGGCTAAAGAAGTATCAACCGGATGCACGAAAATTGAAATATCCATAAGCTCTGGCATATTAATGATTGAATTAAACCAGCCACTTGAAAGATATCGCGGGTAATTAAAAATAAAAACCGTTTTGGCGAATTTATCGCCTAATTTTAAATAGCCAGGCTCAATTTCCATGCCCGCCGGCGCGATTATATTCTGTACTTCCTTTTCGTTTTCCTTATTAAATTGCCTATTTCCTATTTCCATAATAAAATTATCTTTTTTCTATTGTTGAGGGATTATAAAGATTATACAGCAATTCCGTCAGCTCTTCTTCTTTCAAGGCCACAACCCTTAATCCTATTTGTGACAAACCGCTAATAACCTGGTCAGCCCTTTGGTTTAATTGCGTCAATTTTTGTTCAAAGCTTTCTTCAACTCTCTGATCTTTGCCTTTTTTCCCTCCAAAACCAAAAACGTCCAAAATTTTTTTACCGCCTCCGGGAATAATCATCGGGTCGTAAGGAACCACCGCGAAAAAATTTTTCTCCATTACCGCGTTTGTTTCAATAAAAGAACGGATAAATTCCATATATTCCGATATTTGGTTTTTTAAAAGCTCATTTTCTTCCGTTGATTGACGCTGATCTAGCCTGTCAAGATAACTTTCTATGTTCATTTTCCGCGAATGAATTATTATTTGCACTGAAAAATCCAGCGTGTTTAAAAAATTTTGATAAGCATAAATAATAGTATTTTGCTCTTCTTCCGATTTAAGTTCAAAATTTATTCCAGAAACCATAAGAACGCGCCGGAGCGACCCGTTTTTCATAATTATCGTGTCATCGCGAATGTCTTTAACTTCCACGAATTGTTGAGTTGGCTGGGCTTCTTTTGCCATATAATTAATTATATAATTTTTAACCTTTAATTACTAATTATTTATCTATAATCTACTCTTCTCGCCGCTTCTTTTTCGCCGCTTGTTTTTCTAAAAATTTGAAATTTCTCTTGCAAGCTTCCCCCTAAATTGGGTTGTCTTAACCCTTTTTCCCTTTTTGGAATTGGATTTTTCGTTGTCATTAAATCTTGCCAAAGTTTTTTAACGGACGGCGTTCCGGCAAGAAAATCTTTAAGCGTTTCCCTTTTCACCGCGAATGTTTCTGTTTCCACTGTTCTCTGCCAAAGATAAAATCTTGGCTTCCAAAAAAAACCAAAAGCGGAAAAAATAATCTTGGGCAGGGGCTGGCCGTTATATTTTACAAACGCCAAAACGACAGCTATTGAAGCAAGGATTGCCGTTAAAATAATCCAAAGCCAAAACGCTAAAACAAAATAGAAAAAAAAGCTAATGCCCGCGGCAACGGCCAAATAAAGGAATTGTTTTAATGTTAAAGGCCCGACGATTTTGTTTTCAATTTCAATAAATTGAGGAATTTGAAACCGCATAAACGCTATCCTAAACTACGAATTCATCCGAATCTACGAAATTATCCGAAAAACGTTTTTTTGTGTATTTTCGGATTTGTTCGAATTATTCGGATGCGTAATTTTCGGATTAATTATTTAAACATTCCCAAGTCAATCATTTCTTCTGATTCTTTTTTGGGCTCAATTTTGGGTTCAATATTTTCAGCTTCTTGCGAAATTTTAATTTCCGGCTTTATTTCCGCGATTTCTTCCGCTACGGGCAAATTTTCCGGCATAGATTCGGCTTTTTTGCTTAAATCTAAAATCGTCTCTTTCACCGGTTCAATAGGGGCGACGGGAGAAATGGGAACAGCTGATGTTTCTGAAATTTCCGGTTCGGGTTCTTCGCCGTAATTAACGACTTTTATTTCTTTGGGGATTTCTTTTTCTTCTACGATTTCTTTTATAATTTCCGGCGCGGCTTCTTTTATAAACGGTTCTGGCTTATACTCTTCTAATTTTGGCTCTTCTGCTATTTTAAATTCTTCTCCGATTTCTAATTCCGCTTTTACCGGCGCTTCTTCTTTTTTAAATTCGTCTTTGCTCCGCAAAAAATTGAACATTCCGCCTAATGACTTTAATTTGCCGGAAAGCGGTTTAAACTCAGTTTCTTGATGGATAATTAACGGACCTTCTTCTTTCAACGGCCCTGTTGAAGCTGCTGGCGCCAGCTCTTCAACTCTTTTCTCTTCTTTTTCGCTTAAGACGGTTTTTTCAATTATTACCGGTTCAACCTGCGGAATCGCGACGTTTTCTTTTTTTATCTCTTTGGATAAATCTATTTTATTTTCCTGTTTTTGATTTTCATCTTCAACTATTTTAAAAGATGACTCTTCTGCCCTATTTCTTAAATCAAGAATCGGCGCTTCGCTTTCTTCTAAGTTCTCAATTCCGGATGAGACAGGTTGATAAATTTTCTCTAAATCGTTTTTAAATTGGGAAAATATTTTTTTATTTATTTCCGCGGCTATTATATCGGCTATCCCAATATTAATATTTAACGCCTCTTTAATTTCTGAAGCGAAATCTTCGGGATGAACAAAACCCATCAACACCCCCCCGCTAATGTGGCGATTTTTTGAATTTTATCTTCTGCTAAATGCTGATTTTCACACACACGCCATAAAATTTCGGCGTTATAATCAGAAAAAATCGCCGCCCTTAAATTATACGGCAAGGTATCCCATCTTTCTAATGCTTGTCTTTGAGAAAATTTAATCATAATTTTTTATTTATTTTTTAATTTAAACATTTTCCTGATTTTCTGAAACTCCGCCATAACCGCCAAACAAACTTCCGCCAAAATTCTTTCTGCTGCCATAAAATCCGCGAGCCCAATTCTTTATATAAGGATTTTTATTATTTTTATCGATAAATTCCAATTTTTCCTTAACGCTTTTATTCCTAATATCTTCCGGCAAATTTAACTTTTCAAAATTATCAATATAATCATCGACATCTTTCTGGAAATTAGACACATTATCGCCCTTAAGAGAAGACCTTACTTTTGATATTGCCCCAGGATGCATTCCAAGGATTGAATTCGTATTCGCGGTTTTAATTTTCTCATGATCTTCTTTGCTAAGACCGAATGCTGGTTTTTTGCCTAGAATGTCTCCCTGGAGCTTGTCATAATCTTTAATTGAATGACTGTTTCTAAACTCCTTTGCCGCTTCTTCAAGAGAAATCTCTTTGCCTTCTTTGTCTTTGCCCGTAAGCATGGCGGTGTTAAAGCCCATAGTTTTTTCCATATCGTCATATTCCTTTGCTTTGCCGTAACTTGCAAAAACCTTTTGCATATTTGGGTCTTTAATATATTTTGCCGCATCGGGAACCATATCTAAGTTTTTGTTTTTCGTTAGCCTAGAAAGAGCTGCGACTTTTTCATCGCCCGTCATTGTCGCCACCCTTAAAGCTAGCTGCTTATCTGAAAGATCTTTCTGTCTAGACTCTGCTTTATTAATTAACTCCTCTCCTTGTTGAACGCCAACACTGCTCAACCTATTGCCCAGTCTGCCCAAAGTATTTCTTGCAAAGAAACCTCCTTCAGCGCCAATTTTTTGCATTCCTTCAATCGTTTTTTGACCGAACGCGGAACGCGTCGGCAAAGTCCCAAGTCTTGCTCCTTTTCTCCCAGCCCATCCGCCAACACCACTGCCAACGCCCTTGCCAACACTTTGCGCCCAGCCCATTGCGGTTGAAGCAAAAGTAATTCCTAATTTATTTGCGGCAAATAACCCGCCCAACAGCAAACCGATCGTAATTATAATTTGAGTAATGTGGTCAAGAAACCCCGTGTTTAAAGTCATTGACTTGCCAAGCGCCTCTGCTGCTTCTATGCTGGCAGTCTCGTTTAAACCCCTCATATTCTGCATTTGATTGCCGCTTGCGCTAACCAAAGCTATAAAAAACAAAACTATCGGCGTAAAAAATGTCCATCGAATAAAATTATTCCACCAATCAGACCAATGTTTTTGCGTCCCCGGAAAAATCCACAAAAGCCAAATTATGGGCATAAGAACC
>JAKAFV010000011.1 GCA_021817915.1 bacterium
ATAATTTTTTTCGGCTCATGCTTGACTATCTCAGAACTACTGGCAATTTCTAATGAAGAGGTAGCAACGACTGGTTTAGTTTCGGTTATCTCTTGAGTTTCTTGCCAAAAGTTTTCCGCCGTAATTTCCGGCGGCACCGGAAGTATCGCGGAAATCGCTGGTTGAAGTTCCCCGCAAAACAATCGCTTTTTTTAATATTTTTTTCATCGCCAGAT
Organism: bacterium; assembly: GCA_021817915.1. Lineage (GTDB taxonomy): Bacteria > Patescibacteriota > Minisyncoccia > UBA6257 > UBA9933 > QYPD01. Next base: position 216 of record JAKAFV010000011.1, read on the forward strand.
AAATCTTTTTTATTTCGCCTTCTTTCAATTTATCCGCCGGCTTAAACGGATGAATTTTCGCCTCAAAAAGAATTTCATCGGCGTAAATATTGCCGATGCCGACGATGACTTTCTGGTCCATTAAAACTTGTTTTATTTTCCGCTTTTCAGGCTTTATTAAGTTTAAAAATTTTATAAAACTAAAATTCTTATCCATCGGCTCCGGGCCGAGCTCCAACAAATCCGGCAATTTTTCAATATCTTCTTTTTTACCGAATAAAATTTTGGCGAATTTACGTAAATCCGAAAGCGCCAATTGCCAGCCATTATCAAGACAAAAAATTAAATGGATATAGCCATTTACCTTTTCTTTAAACGCGCCGCCCAATAAACTTAAAACTTGAAACTTAAAGCTTGAAACTCTTTTTATCCGCCATTTGCCATAAAGCAGGTGGCCGGTCATTTTCTGATGAATAAGAAGCAGATAGTTTTGAGACAAATATATTAATATATTCTTTCCGCGACGGGAAATTTTTTCTATTTTCAATCCCTTAATCTGCTTTTCAAAATCCGCCGGTTTCGGCTTTTTAATATTTTTCGGAAAATCAAACCAAACGCCGGTAATTTTTCTGCCGGTAATTTTTTTATTTAAGCCATTTACCACTGTTTGAACTTCCGGAAGCTCGGGCATTTTTCAATTATATCCCGAAATTCGGCAAATATAAACAAGTCAAAATTTTGACAAATGATACGTCATGACGTTTTATTTGCCAAAAGATAAAATCTTAAAATTCTCCAAGATTTATATATGCCGGCACCGGCAAACCCTTTTTCTCGTAAAATTCCCTTATTAGCGCGTCAGATTCTTTCACTTGTTTAATTCTTTCCAATTTTGGCAGATAAATTAATATGGACCACGCGGCAAAAATTGAGAGCGCGATTATAAAAAATCCAACAACGACTGAAAAGCAAATTCTTTTAAAATTAAGGTCAAAAGAGAAAAAGTCGTCCATATAAATATTCTACCCCGTATGACAACGGCGATAACAATTTTAAACTTCGCCATTGCCCCAAGGCAAATCATTATATTTATTATAAATCAATAATTGGATATATCAACATGAAAAAATTAGGCGAAGAAATCGCCGTTGCTCTACGGGGTTCTACTCCAAATGAATTTCCTTCGCAAAACCTTCAACTCTTGAAAGCAAGGCTTGATGGCTCGTTAATTCAGGGTCGTTTTTTAAAGTTTTTTCAGCCGCTTCTCTGGCTGATTTAACCAGCTCCGGGTCTTGAATTGACTTCATCGCCAAGTCCGGCAAACCGGTTTGCGACTGGCCCAAAAATTCTCCCGGCCCCCTGATTTCCAAATCCTTTTCTGCCAGTTCAAAACCGCTTTTAGCGTCAATCAAAGACTTAAGGCGTTTTAACGTCGCCTCGCTTGAAGATTCGGAAAATAAAAAACAAAAAGATTGGTGTTCTCCCCTGCCCACCCGTCCGCGGAATTGATATAGCTGAGCAAGCCCGAATCTTTCCGAGCCTTCTATCATCATAATTGTAGCGTTTGGAATATCCACGCCGACTTCAACCACGGAAGTGGAAACTAAAACATCTATTTCCCCATTTTTAAAATTCGCCATCATTTCGGATTTTTCTGTGGCTTTTAATTTTCCATGAAGAAGCCCGACCCGCAAATCAGGAAAAACTTTTTTTGACAGTTTTTCGTATTCTTCTTTTGCCGCCTTTGTTTCCCATAATGATAATCTTTTAATCATGCTTGCCTCTTGCTCTTCCGGCGGTTCAATGCGCGGGCAAATCACAAATGCCTGCCTTCCTTTTTTTACTTGCCCGCGAATAAAAGCGTAAGCTTTGTCGCGGTTCGCCGGTGAAACTATTTTAGTAATTATTTCTTTTCTGCCTTTTGGAAGTTCTTTTATAATGGACAAATCCAAATCGCCAAAAACCGTTAAAGATAAAGTCCGCGGAATAGGCGTTGCCGACATGCTCAAAAAATGCGGCAATCCAAACGCAGATTTATTCTGATCAAACTCTGATTTACTCTGATAATTTTTATCGTAAATAATACGCCTTATCTGTAAATCGCTATTTCCGAAATTAACCAATAAACCTAATTTATAATTTGAACTTTTTAAATAACTCCATATCTGTTTTTCTTCCGTTTTACCAATAAATGGCAATGATTTTATCTCAATAATAACTTTTTTATCAACAATAAAATCCGGCTTATAATTTCCAACTTTTATGTTTTTATAAACCACATCCAAATTCTTTTCTTGTTCAAATTCAATATTCCTTTTAATAAATTCTTCTCCTAATGCTTTTTGATAAGTTATCTCTTTAAAGCCTGGTCCCAAGCTATTATAAACCTCAAATATAGCCCCTCTTATCTTATATGTTAAATCCGAATATAAAAATTTTTCGTTTTCATTATCATCTGAGCCTATCTGAGTCGAAATTTGAGTAAATCCGCGAGCGAGCAAAGCTCGCTGATTAACGCCAAATCTGTGCTGTTCATCTATGACTATCAACGCCAATTCTTTAAACTTGACGCTTTTTTGAATAAGGGCGTGCGTGCCGATAATTATTTTAATTTCGCCAGAAGATATTTTTTTAATTAAATCGGGCTTTTTAATTTCGCTTACCAAATCGTCACCGTAAAAAATCCGCGCCTCGGAAGAAACAATTAACGCTACACCATGATTAAAATCTTTAAAAAACTTTTTGAAAGTCTGGAAATGCTGGCGCGCTAAAACTTCGGTCGGCGCCATAAAAGCCGCCTGGCTCCCGGCCTCCGCCACAAGCAAACTCACTATCGCGGCAACGATTGTTTTGCCCGAGCCAACATCGCCTTGGAGCAAACGGTTCATTGGATGCGGTTTTTTAATATCTTCCAAAATTTCCCAAAGCGAAGACTTTTGGCTTTCAGTTAAAGGAAACGGCAATTCGGAAATTATCTTTTCGACTCTTTCGGTTTTAATTTCAAACGCCTGCGCTTTTTGTTTTGAAAGTTTTAAGCGCTGGCGCAAATTCGCCAATTGCAACAAAAATAAATCCTCAAAAGCGAACCTTCTTTTCGCGTTTTGCGCTTCAATAAGATTTTCCGGAAAATGAATTTTTGAAAGCGCTTTATTTATTTCCGGAAAGCCCGAGCTTTTTAAAATTTCTTCGGGAATCGGGTCGTTTATTTTTTCAACGCTTTCAAGAAGCGGTTTCATTAAATATCTGAAGGCTTTAGAGGTAAGCCTTTTTGTTTCGGGATAAACCGGCACTAATCTTCCGGTATGTTTTGTATTCTGCTGACCGTCTTCCGCAATTTGCTGTTCTTTGTAATTAATAAGTTCGTGAGTCGGATGCGATAAACAAATCCCGCCCTTGGCTGTTTCAACGACTTTGCCCGCCAAATTTACCAGCTTTCCTTTTTTTAAAATCGTAAGTAGAAATCTTTGGTTAAACCAAACCGCCTTGATGCTTCCGCTGTCATCGGCAATCAGCGCCTCGATTATGAACATTTTTTTCTTCCAAGTGTAATGAGGCTTTATTTCGGAAATCACGCCCGAGATGCTGGCGATTTGCCCGACTTTCAAATCGGCGATTTTTGAAACGCTGGAAAAATCGTCGTAACGGAAAGGAAAATGCCAAAGCAAATCCCTTACGGTTTTGATGCCGAACTTTCCAAGGCGTTCGGCAAATTTCGGGCCAACGCCATGCACATTAATAAGAGGTTCGTTTAATAAAACTTTAGCCGGAAGCATTTCTTAATTATACCGCTATAACAAAAAAACAAAAACCGCCACGATTTGTTAAGCGGCGGTTTGTTTAAGAAAATTTTTTCCCCTTTCGATGAAATTCACTTCTAGTTCTTTAAGAGAAAACTTTTCTTTGAAATATTCCAAAATTTTTTCTTTTGGCATATCGTTCCGGCAAGTATAAACATCAGCGCTCACAAATCCTTTTTCCGGAAAAGTATGGATGCTGATGTGGCTTTCGGCTATCATCACAAAGCCTGAAATTCCTCCCTGGTCTTTTTCGGTGATTGCCGGCGCGATGACAACATATGGAGGCATTAATTTATGCATATCCACTTCTCCCGGCAAATTATTCAGAATGCTATAAACCAATTCAAAATTGTTTAATTTTTCTTTGTCGCCTCCGTAGCCGTCTATGGTCAGATGGACTCCGAAATTCATTTTTTGTTCTTCCATTTCAAATTGTATAAAATCATAAACTAATTTAAATTAAATTCCCGACTCATATTTTTTTACAACATATGGAAACGTAAATCAAGGGGGATAACTCAAAAAATAGAAAAGCCCCGCGTGGTGAAGTTATGCTGAACTTTCTTACACGAGACTTAAACTCGCAAAACCGTTATTGCTGACGCTGGGAGAGAAACCAAATCGTCGACATCGCAAGACCAAGACCGATAAATTGGTATGAATTCAGCCTTACTCCTGTAATCAACCAATCTATCACCGGCGCAAAAACCACCTGGAGAACGAAGACCGTAACAAGAAAAGTCCCCGTCTGGACGTTTTTGTCGGCGACCTTTTCCGTAAATAAATAGATCGCGAGACCATTAGCGATACTGAATACGATTAGCACTGCGAACGCTTTCGCAGAAATTGTTCTGATTTCAGTAATGTCCTTAAAAGCCATAATTGCCAGGACAACCAAGGCGAAGACAATAACTACGAACGCGACAACGCCCGGCTTAATGCCCAAAGGCTTAGCTAGGTTCGGCCACGAATCAAAAGCGGCCGCGATGAACATCGCCAGACAAAAAGTTTTCAAGTCCATACACACCTCCATTTTTGCCGAGATAGTTTATGAGGGAATGTCGGGCCGCGATCGTCTTTTTTTTAAATCGCGATGCATGCACCAACTTATCCCCCAAAGGATCAATCCGATTACGGCAAAGAATACATTCCCGACGACACGAACGCTAAATGAAATACCGTCTACGACGAAAGGAATAATTCCTACCACTACGCAGATAACGCCCACGAAAAATACCGCCAACGACAGAAAGCCCTGAGAATCTTCTGGCAACTCATTTTTTTTCGAGCACGACATATTAACCTCCTTTTAAAGTTCAATTCTTTCCCGCGTAATGCGGAAAAATTATCGTTTTTAGATTTTCGATAATGTTTTACATATAGCACATTTTTGGCAAAAAGTCAATAAACAAAAACCGGCGTCTCTGCCGATTTTATGTCTGTGCCCTCGAGAGGAATCGAACCTCTATCCTCGCCTTAGAAGAGCGCTGCTCTATCCGTTGAGCTACAAGGGCATTTGAATTTCTGGGCGGTTTAACTATAATAATCATAATTATGAAAAAGGCAAAAAACAAGCCCGTTAAGGCAAAAGTTGAGAAAGTTAAGCCGGAGAAAGTTGAAATAGAAATTTCAAAAGAAAAGCCTCTATTAGTAGAGTGGCAGGCGCCGGAGTTTGAATATATAGAAAAAGACGTTTCATGGTATTGGATGGGCTTGATAATCGCGATTTGTTTATTGGCATTTGCGGTATGGCAGAAAAATTTTTTGTTCGCGGTTTTTACGGTGATAGCTTATCTTGCGGTAGTCTATTCAACCGGGCAAAAACCGGCAGTTTGGAAATTCACGCTCAATGAAAAAGGCGTAGGGATAGACCCGCAAAAAGGCAAATCAATTGCTTCAAGATTTTATAAATATGAAGAAATTGCCGGTTTTGATATTTGGGAAAAGGAATTAGTTTTGAAAACAAATAAAAAAATCTCGCCGTATTTAAAAATGAATTTTCCGGCGGAAAAAGAAAAAGAGATAAAAGAATTTTTGGTTAAATATATTCCCGAAAAAGAATACGAAGTTTCAATTTCGGATTCATTTTCAAAATTGATCGGGTTTTAAAATATTGCCCTCGTCGTTCAACGGACAGGACGCTAGATTGCGGATCTGGTAATAGAGGTTCGATTCCTCTCGAGGGCACAAGTATTAAAATTCAAGTTTTCTGCCTTTATAATTTAGAGCTTCTTCGATAAATTTTTCGCCGTTTTTTGTGCTATGAGCAATGGTATGGCAATTAGCGCATAACAAAGTGCACTTTTTAATTTCCGTTTTTATTCTTTCCCAGCTTCTATTAGCCACATTGCCTATATTAAAATCTTTTTTTGCGAAATTAATGTGATGAAATTGCATAGCTGCTTGGTCTCCTTTCCATCCGCACTTCATACATTTCCCGCCAAGAAATTTAATAGCCGCAGCCTTAGCTCTAAATCTTCTGATTTTCGTGTTGCACGAACCGCATCGTTCCCTATTTCTTTTTTGATAATCCTCGTATTTATTTCCGCACAATCTGCAAATTCTCATTATTTCAGTATAGCACAGAATGTTATACCGAAACAATTCGTTCTATTGAAAATATTTTTACCTTTGTTATTATGAAGTTAATTAAATAAATGCCGCGGTAGCTCAGTGGTAGAGCGCATCCCTAAAAAATCTTTGGGGCCTTCTATAGTAATATAGATTGAATAATTGGGTGAATTCGGGGGAAACTTCAAAATTATTTTGAAACAATCCCGAGCCAAGTCCCGCAGAGTAAAGTAGCGGGAAAGGTGTAGAGACTAGCGAGTGAGACTCAACGATAATCTCGCAAATAGCGCCCGACTTCCCGGATTCGGGAAGATGATATAGTCCAAGTATCCTTGGAAGAGGATGGCGTCGGGTGTTCGATTCACCCCCGCGGCACAAAGTAAAAATAATTTAGAAATTAGATATTAGGAATTAGAAATTTTTACCGATATGGTGCCCATAGTTTAATGGTAAAACTCCGCTCTGTGGAAGCGGTATCGAGGGTTCAATTCCCTCTGGGCACCCAAAATGATGATTTACTTCATTATTAAATAAGTTATTTCTCTTATGGATATTAAAAACTCTAGCCAGCTACCGACAAAAGAAAAAGTTATTAAAAGATTTTTAATAATAGCGTTGGGCACTATCGTTTTTTCGATAGCTGGAATATATTTAGGATACGGAAAACTTCCTGACAAAAATTTTCTTATCGTGATGGCTATTATTTTACCTCTTATGGCTGTGTCTGCGATTATTGGCTATAAATACCATAAACATTTACCGCAAATTTTACAGACTAAAGGTAGATTCGCCTATTTTTATTATATTTTCGGCGGACTGGGCTTTATAATAATCAACGGAGTATTAGTCTTTCTTGGAGAAAAAGAGTTTAATTATTATTTACAAATAGCCCTTGGATTTTTTATGCTTTTCTATGGCATCTATGGCATAAAAAAATTAAAAAAGAATCAAAGCTCTGAAAACAAATAATTTTAAGAAAAAGGTTTAAAAATATTCTAGTTTTCTATAATTCAGGAGCAAGGCGAAGCCTCCCCTCTTTATCCCCAAAAAGCCATTGACAAGCCTATACAGATATATATACTTACCTTGAACATGATGAAATTCATAAACATAACAATCGGCGGCTGAAGATCGGCGAATTTGTTTTGTCGATTTTGAGTCCCGCCCTAAGCGGGATTTTTGTTCCCCGAATGCTATGTTTAGTTCTGAAATCCAGACTGACTGATTCATTGAAAACAAAATAAGGAGCATTAATGGGTTAGAGACAAAATTAAGAGCGTATGGTGGATGCCCTGACATCAAATGGCGATGAAGGACGTGGCGTGGCTGCGATAAGCTTCGGGGAGGCGCTTAGCAACCTGTGATCCGGAGATTTCCGAATGGGGAAACCCAATGCGGCAAACCCGCATTATCGTATTATATAAATTAATACGATGCGTACCCGCTGAAGTGAAACATCTCAGTAAGCGGAGGAAAAGAAAAAAACATTTATTCCCTTAGTAGCGGCGAGTGAAAAGGGATATAGCCCAAACCACCTTGTGCGTAGCACAAGGAATTTCTAATTTCTAATTTCTAATTTCTAAACAAATCCGAAATAACAAATTCAAATGTTCAAAACATTTTGAATTTTGTATTTTATAAATTTGGGTTTATTTAGGATTTAGGATTTAGGATTTAGGATTTCCTCGCGCTGCGTGCGAGATGGGGTTGTAAGGCAGAGATTTTTTTACCAATCGCAGAGCTCTGAATAAGAGCTATGCGATTTGTGAAAAGTTGGTTACAAATTTTTTTGTTAGCCGAATCCGCTGGAAAGCGGGGCCATAGCGAGTGATAGCCTCGTAGGCGAAAACGAAAAAACCAATTTCTTTGTTCTTGAGTACTCCAAAGACAGCAAGCCTTGGAGGAATCCGCCAGCACTATCTGGCAAGGCTAAACACGTTTGATGATCGATAGCGAACTAGTACCGTGAGGGAAAGGTGAAAAGCAGGCCGGCGAGGCCGATGAAATAGAACCTGAAACCATACGTTTACAAGGAACGGAAGCCCGTCACAGTGCTCCGCACTGGAATTTTCAATTTTCAAAATTCAATTTTCAATAAATTTTCAATGAATTAATTTTCGTTGAGGTTTGATAATTGGTAATTGATAATTGGAGTTTCCAATGCGTAGCATTGGGGGCGACCGTGTGCCTATTGAAGAATGATCCAACGAGTTATTTTGCATTGCTTGTCTAAGCTCTACGGAGCGGAGGCGTAGCGAAAGCGAGTGTTAATAGCGCGTTTTTAGGCAGCGCAAAATAGACCCGAAGCCAGACGAGCTTGCCTTGGCCAGGATGAAGTTTCGCGAAAGCGGAATGGAGGTCCGAACCAGTTGATTGTACAAAATCTTTGGATGAGCTGAGGTAAGGAGTGAAAAGCTAATCGAGTTTGGTAATAGCTGGTTCTCT
>JAKAFV010000012.1 GCA_021817915.1 bacterium
TCGCTCGGCCCGGAGGCCGCAAACCGGGCTGTCTGCCGGAGGACGCAATGCCAAAGGGGTTGGCCGCGGTTGCCCTGGTGCTGGCCCTGGTCCTGAACCTGGCGACGGCGCAGCTTGCCGTGGCGCCTCTATTGGTTTCTTATTTCGGTAATTTTTCGCCAACCGCGATTATAAGCAATATTCTAATCTTAACTTTTATGCCCGTGACAATGGCTTTGGGATTTATCTTGGCCGGCTTAGGTTTTATTTCTTATAGTTTATCTCTCGTTTTTGGCTGGTTTGTTAATTTATTTTTGGCGTACGAGCTTTTTATAATAAAATTTTTCGGGGATTTTGATATTTTAAAAATAAATTTTTCCGGCACGGCTATCTTTATTATTTATTATGCGGTATTAATGGGGTTTATTATTTGGACGAGCAGAAAGAAGGCCGTTGCTTAAATCTTATTAATTTTCGTTCAGTTTATAAAAATTCTCTATTATTTTTGCCACTAAAATCGGGCCGGTACCGCCGGGGGTTGGAGTGTACATTAGATGATTGGATGATTGGGGAGTTAGAGAATTAGTTAATTTGTTAATTGGATAATTAGGATCGAAATCGCCGGAGATTTTTCCATCTGCAAAGCTATAGCCAAAATCAATTACAACGGCATTTTCTTTTAAGTCTCCGGCGGAAAATAAATTGGCTTTGCCTGCGCCGCTGATTATTATGTCCGCGTCTTTCAGCTCTTCTTTGATATTTTCCGTTTTGCTGTTTAGTGTCGCCAGCTCCGCGGTTTTATTTTTAAGCCACGACGCGATTGGCCTGCCTACAAGCTGTCCTGTCCCAATAACGGCAATTTTTAAAGTTTCAAGTTTTAAGTTCCAAGTTCCAAGAATTTCTTTGACGACTTCAGCCGCCGGCGGCAAAATTTTGCTTTTTCCTGCGTTAAAAATTTCAAGCGCCTGTTTGCCTAAAACATCAATGTCTTTTTCCGCCGGAATCGCGTCTAAAATTTCCTGGCTGTTAAACCGCTCAGGCAAGGGAAGTTGGATAATTACTCCGCCGACGGATTTCTGATTCGCTATCCCGCCGATTTCTTGAATGAGTTCGCCTTGCGAAATGCCTTCCTGAAATTCATAGGTGCGGAAATCAATGCCGAGCTCTTTGGCGGTTTTTTCTTTTTGTTTGATAAAGCTTATTGAAGCGGGATTTTCTCCAACTAAAATTGCCGCCAAAATTTGTTTTGGCGCCGGTTTTGCTTTTAAGCCGTCAATAATTTTCTTGGCTATTTCCTTACAGGGAATTTGAGGCATAGCAATTTCACTTCTTTATTAATGATTTCCAGCTTTCTTTTTTTCGTTAAAACTCCGTCAATAAGCATTGCGATTTTTTTCATTTCTTTTTCTTTCATTCCTCGGCTGGTTAATGTTGGGGTTCCAAGCCGGATTCCCGAAGGGTCGCCAGGGTTGCGCGTATCATATGGAATAGTATTTTTATTCACGACAATTCCGGCTTTTTCAAGCATTTCGCTGGCGAGTTTTCCGCCGATTCCGCGGGAGAAAACGTCTATTAATATGAGATGAGTGTCTGTGCCGCCGGAAATAACGCGCCAGCCGAGTTTTTTAAGCTCATCAGCTAAGGCTTTGGCATTTTTAACGATTTGTTTGGCATAAGATTTAAATTCTGGTTTGCCAGCTTCGTATAAAGCGGTAGCGGTGGCGGCAATTTGATTCATGTGCGGGCCACCTTGCATTCCAGGAAATATCGCCTTGTCTATTTTTTCGGAAAACTCTTTTTTCGAAAAAATCATGGCTCCGCGGGGCCCGCGAAGGGTTTTATGGGTAGTTGTCATAATAATATTCGCGTATTTGAAGGGAGAGGGATAGACTTTTCCCGCTACCAGTCCGGCGAAGTGCGACATATCAACCATAAAAATAGCGCCAATGCTATCGGCAATTGCTTTAAATTTTTTAAAATCAATAATTTTTGAATAGGCCGTGAAGCCAGCGACAATTAATTGCGGTTTTTCTTTTTTGGCGATTTTCGTGATTTCTGCGTAATTGAGCGTTTCGGTTTTTTTATCCACGCCGTAGGGAATTTGCTTCCATAATTTTCCAACTGCGCTTGCTTTGTGCCCGTGGGTAAGATGCCCGCCCATATCAAGGCTCATGCCCATTATTTTTCCGCCAGGCGGAATCAAGGCAAGATAAACAGCTATATTCGCGGGCGAGCCGGAATAAGGCTGGACATTAACTTCCCAATTACTAGAAAGCCCGAAAACTTTTTTTGCCCGGCTTTTGGCGAGATTTTCTATTTTGTCGGCAAATTCGTTTCCGGCATAATAACGCTTTCCCGGATACCCTTCGGAATATTTATTCGCCAAGACCGAACCAAGCGCTTCGGAAACGCCTTTTGATATGATGTTTTCGGAGGGAATAAGATCTAACATCTCTGATTGGCGTTTTTCTTCGGCTTTTATTAGTTTTTTTAGTTCTTTATCTTTCATAAAGAAATAATAAATCAAATTAGAGTTATCCACAACAGGAGGTTTTAATCGCCGGCTTTAAGATATATAATAAGATTAACAAAGGTCGAGGAATTGAATCTGGTAAATAATATTATGGTAATTCAAAGCTGGACGGAAATTCTGGTCGCCGCTCTCCAAAATGTTTGGTACGGCGTTATCAGCTTTTTACCGTCTTTGGTAGGCGCAATAATAGTCCTTATTATCGGCTTAGTGATAGCTTCGGCTGTCAAAATGATAATTGAAAAAATTGTCGCAGCCCTTAAAGTGGATGCCGGTTTGAAAAAAATCGGATTAGCGCCGTTTTTTGAAAGAGCAGGCTTGCAAATCAATTCTGGGAAATTCTTGGGACTTTTGGTCTATTGGTTTTTGGTTATCGTTTTCATTTTAGCGGTAACCGATATCCTTGGACTTTACGGAATTTCTTTGTTCCTTAAAGATGTTCTTTCTTACATCCCGAACATCATCGTCGCGGTCTTGATAATGCTGGCTTCGGTAGTTGTCGCGAATTTCTTGAAATCGTTGGTGAGAGCCACCGTTTCAAGCGCAGGACTTCCGAGTTCGCGTTTCTTGGGAACCTTGGCGTGGTGGGTAGTGGCTATTTTCGGTTTGTTGGCCGCTTTAATTCAAGTTGGCGTCGCGGTTAGCCTTATCAATACCCTTATGACGGGTCTTGTGGCTATGATCGCCTTGGCCGGAGGCATCGCTTTCGGTATCGGCGGAAAAGATTACGCCTCGCACTTGCTTGAAAAATTAAGGAGAGAAACCGAAGAAAGATAAATTCAGTTCGAATTCGGTCTTACCCCGTAGAGCAACGGCGATGGAGGCAACATAATTTTTTGAAGAAATGAGAAGGGTTTTTAACTTTTTGAATTTCTTGAATAGCAGAGCTCTGCTAAAAGTTGCCTAAAATTACTATCGCCGTTGTCATACCGGGGCTTAATTTAAAAAACAAAAAGTCCCGTTCTTGTGAGGAGGCGGGATTTTTTGTTAAACGCGGTATTGTAAATTTGCCCAAAAAGAGTATAATATAACTTATATGGTCATCACTTTTTACGGCGAAGGCTGTTTTAAAATCCAAAGCGGCGAATTTTCCGTTTTAACGGACCCTTTTGACGCCCAAACAGGCTTGACTCCGCCTCGCTTTAAAGCGGACCTTGTTTTGAAGACAATTACCCCTGTTTCTTTTTTGGAGAAAAAGGAAACGGCAACGGCTTCGGAAATAGTAGGCCCGGGAGAATATAATATTAATGGCGCCGATGTTTCCGGATTTCAATTAGTAAAAGAATCGTCAAAGAGCTTTTTTAAAACAGCATACACTTTGAAACTGGAAGATATTAATTTGTGTTTTTTGGGGCATATTTCCGAAATTCCCGAGCCGACGGTTTTGGAGCATTTAGGAGAGCCAGACATTATTTTTATTCCGGCCGGAGGCGCGCCGTTTGTAGATTTAAAATCAGCCGTTAAAATAATAAAACAATTTCAGCCGAAATTGGTAATACCGTGTTTTTTCAAAGTTCCTTCTTTAAAGAGAAAAGCGGGAGATATCAAAGACTTTTTGGAAGAGCTTAATGGGAATAAAGAGAAAGTTAGCGAGGCTGTTGAAAAATTGGCGATTAAAAGAAAAGATTTGGCGGAAATTAAAAAAACGCAAATTGCGGTGTTAAAAATATAATGTGGATTGAAAGGTTTATCGCGAGAATTCAAAATTCCGACGAATGGACAAAAAGGCGATGGGTGGTTTTATTTAGCGTTGCGGCGATTATGGCAATAGCCGCGTTTTGGATTTTTTTCACTAGCCCGTTTTCTCAAAATCTTCCGGCAACGCCGAGCGTTGCCGCTGCGGATGAGCCGGGATTTTGGCAAATTTTAAAAAATGGAACGTCGGTAATTTTTAATTCGGCATCCGAAAATTTTAAAAATATTTTTTCACGGCTGACGGAAAAGAAAACAATTGTGATAGAATAATATTTAATCATGGATCCGAAAGACCAAAAAATCGAAAAAAGGGAAATAACCGATGAGCTTCGCGACTGTTATCTCGATTACGCGATGTCAGTAATTGTCGGCCGCGCTCTACCCGATTTAAGAGACGGCTTAAAGCCTGTTCAGAGAAGGATTTTATGGACGATGTGGGAAGAAGGCCTGGGTTATTCTTCGAGATTCAGAAAATCGGCAAACGTTACCGGAACGGTTTTGGCGCGCTATCATCCGCATGGAGATATGGCGGTTTATGACGCTATGGCGAGAATGGCGCAAGATTTTTCTTTAAGATATCCGCTTATTTTTGGCCAGGGAAACTGGGGAAGCATTGACGGCGACGCGCCGGCCGCCCAGCGTTATACCGAAGCCAAGCTCGCGAAAATTTCCGAAGAGCTTTTATTTGATATTGAAAAAGAAACAGTCGATTGGCAGCCGAATTATGACTCAACCAGAGACGAGCCGAAAGTTTTACCGTCAAAGCTTCCGAATCTTTTGCTTAACGGTTCGGTGGGCATCGCTGTTAGCATGGCGACAAATATCCCTCCTCACAATCTTTCCGAAATAGTGGATGCTTCGATTTATTTAGCGGACCATCCAAAAAGCGGAAACGAGGAGCTTATGCAATTTATCCAAGGGCCGGATTTTCCGACCGGCGGAATTATGTACGATAAAAAGGCAATTATAGAAGCTTACTCTTCGGGCAGAGGGGCGATAACTTGCCGGGCGAAAACCGAAATAGAAGAAAGAAAAGCGGGGCAATTCAATATTGTAATTACGGAAATTCCTTATCAGGTAAATAAGTCGGAGCTTATAATAAAAATCGCCGAATTGGTTACGGATAAAAGAATAGAAGGAATCCGGGATTTGCGCGACGAAAGCGACAGGGACGGAATGAGAATAGTGGTTGAACTTAAAAATGACGCCAATCCGCAGAAAATTTTAAACCAGCTTTTTAAGCATACCGACCTGCAGAAAAATTTTAATCTTAATATGATTGCTTTGGTCAATGGCATTCAGCCGCAGCTTTTGTCGCTTAAAGAAGTTTTAGCGGGCCATTTAGAGCATCGCAGGCTGGTAGTTGAAAGGCGGGCAAAATTTGACCTTAAAAAAGCCAAAGAGCGCGAGCATATTCTTGAAGGCTTGGCAAAAGCGCTTTCAAAAATAGATGAAATAATTTCAACGATTAAAAAATCAAAAGACCGTTCAGACGCCCATGAAAATTTGGTGAAAAAATTCAAATTCACCGATATTCAGGCAAGCGCTATTTTGGAAATGAGGCTCCAGAGCTTGGCGGCCTTGGAAAGGAATAAAATAGAAGCTGAACTTGAAGAAAAGAGAAAAATAATACGGGAGCTTGAAATTTTGCTTAAGAGCCCGGAAAAGATTCTTAAGGTTGTTAAAGACGAAATGCTTGAGCTTAAAACCGTTTATGGCGACGCTCGCCGGACAAGGCTTATTTCTTCGGGTTTGACTGAATTTAAAGAAGAAGATTTAGTTCCGCAAGAAGAAGTGATGATTACGCTTTCAGGAAGCGGGTATATTAAAAGAGTGCCGTCTTCAACAATCAAAGTTCAGCATCGGGGCGGAAAAGGAGTTGTCGGCTCCGACGTAAGCGATGAAGATTTTATCAGCCATTTTATTTCGGCCGATTCGCACGACAATATTTTATTCTTTACGAACAAGGGCAGGGCTTTTCAGACAAAGGTTTATGAAATTCCGGTTGGTTCGCGCACAAGCAAGGGCAAAGTAATCCAGAATTTTTTGGAAATTCCGACAGATGAAACGATAAGCGCGATTATCAGTTATTCTGATAAAAAGAATTCCGGCGGCGGAAAGTTTTTGGTAATGGTGACAAAAAAGGGAATAATTAAAAAAACAGATTTAGAAGGTTTTGAAAATATTCGCCGGAACGGGATAGCGGCGATTAATCTTCAAAAAGGCGACGAGCTTAAATGGGTTGAATTGTCTTCGGGAAAAGATGAGATAATTTTGATAACCGCCAACGGCCAAGCAATAAGATTTAAAGAATCGCAATTAAGGCCGATGGGTAGAACCGCGGCGGGGGTAAAAGCTATTAAGATAAAGGGGAATGACTTTATTGCGGGACTTGATATAATTAAAGCGGGAGGCAAATTATTAATAATTACCGAAAACGGTTTTGCCAAACAAACTTTATTGAAAGAATATAAAGTTCAAAGCCGGGGCGGGCAAGGAATAAAAACTGCCAAGATAAATGAAAAAACCGGCAAGATAGTCACGGCGAAAATAATTGAAAGCGAAGAAGAATTAATGGCGCTTTCAAACAAGGGGCAGATTATTAAAACAAAAATTTCGGATATTAGAACTGCCGGGCGCGCGACTTCAGGCGTAAAAGTGATGAGATTAAACAGCGGTGACAAGGTGGCGGGAGCGGCAACATTGTAAAATTCTAAATCCCAAGCCCTAAATTCTAAATAAATTCCAAGTTAGTAAAATTCAAAACGTTTGGGATTTAAAACATTAGAATTTTGAGATTGTTTAGGATTTAGATATTAGTATTTAGGATTTTATTTATCTATGAATCTTTCCAGAAGCCAAATTATAATTTTAGGCGGAGTAGGATTAATAGTTTTATTTTTTATTCTGGTTTTTCTTGGCGTTATACCGGGCTTAAAGCCTTCCGGCTCGGGCGGTTTTAAATTAGGATTTGACAGCGGGAAAGAATTGGATCTCAGTTTTTGGGGCACGGGTGAGGCTGATGAGTCAAATTCTGTTCAACGCTTGATAGAGGAATATTCAAAAAGCGGCAGCGTGCAGGTAAATTACAAGCATTTTGACAACACTGAAGTTTATGAAAGAACTTTATTGAACGCGCTGGCGATCGGCAAAGGCCCGGACATTTTTATGTTTCACAGCAGCTGGCTGCCAAAACATTACAATAAAGTGTTTCCCGCTCCGGAGCCTTTGAACGTTTCTTACGTCCAGCAAATGTTTCCCGATGTCGTCCAGAAAGATTTTACTATAGAAAATAATGTTTATGCCTTGCCTCTTTACGTGGATACGCTGGCGCTGTTTTACAATAAAGATATTTTTAACGCTAAGTCCATAGCTTTAACCCCGGAGACCTGGCAAGACTTTGAAAATTTAATTCCAAAATTGCGTGAATAGAATATTTGAAACCAAATTGTTAAGCCGGCCGCGGCGATAGGCGGTTCGGAAAAAAGCGTTAATAATGCTTCAGATTTATTGGGACTTTTGATGATTCAAAAAGGAAGCCCGATGGTTGATAGCGACGGGCAAGCTAGTTTTGGAACTAAAAGCTTGGAGGCGTTCAATTTCTATCTTCAATTTGCCGACCCTTCAAGCGATTATTACACATGGAACGACAATATAGATAATTCGTTGAATCTTTTCAGCCAGGGGGATTTGGCGATAATGTTTAATTACCAGTCCGCGGTTCAGATAATTAAAGAAAAAAATCCTTATTTGAGTTTTGGAGCGAGCCTGATGCCTCAATTTGACACTGGACGGCCGATGAATTATTCAGATTATTGGGGTTTGGCGGTTTCCGCCCAAAGCGCGAATAAAGTTGCTTCTTGGAATTTTGTCGTTTCCGCGACGGCAGACCCTAAAGTATCAGAGGCTTATCTTGGCGCAAACGGCAAACCGCCGGCGTTACGTTCTCTTATTGATAAATATAAAAACGACCCCAGCTTGGGCGTTTTTGCCAAGCAGGCGCTTACGGCAAAATCATGGAGCCAGCCCGACAGCAACGGCGTTAAACAAATTCTTTCAGATATGATAGAATCTGTGATAAATGGAAAATTGTCTTCGGACAAAGCCTTAGGGCAGGCGGTAAATCAGATTTTATCTCTATCCCAGTAACACTACTTCAATGTTTCGCTTTTGCTAAAAGCGAAAACGAAGGCAGGTTGCCGGGTAAAAGATTAAGTAATAAATACTAATTCAGTCTAATCACGATTTATCGTGATTAAGTTGAAGTAGTGTTACTGGGTATGGAACTTATAGCGCAAAAAAGAGAAATAATGGGCAAGGCGGTTAAAACGTTGCGGGACGGCGGTTTTATTCCGGCCGAACTTTATGGCAGGGAATTTGAAAATATTCACCTAAGCGTTCCTGAA
>JAKAFV010000013.1 GCA_021817915.1 bacterium
ATCTTGAAACCGAAGGCAGCCAATTGTTCATAAAAACCGACAATTACCAAGCAAAAATCCATATTGGGAAAAAAGATGATTTTCCAATTATTCCCCAAATAAAAAACGAGTTATTTATTGAAATTTATTCGTCTTTAATTAAAAACGCTTTTATGGCCGTGGCCGGAGCGGGCCAGGTTTCAGAGATTAAGCCCGAATTAAGCGGCGCGCTTTTTGATTTCCAAAATAATTATTTTAAAATAGCCGCCACCGACAGCTTTCGGCTCGCCGAAAAAACCATAATAAACACTCAATTTAAAACAGAAATAGAAGATAATTTCAGGGTTATAATCCCATTAAAAACAATCCACGAAATAATAAGAAATTTTAAAGACGAAAATAACAGCATAAAAATATATTTTGACCCAAACCAAGTTCTTTTTAGGAGCGAGAATTGTGAAATAATCTCAAGGCTGATAAGCGGGGAATTTCCCGATTATCAGGCGATTATTCCCCAAGCTTTCGAAACTGAAGCGACGCTTGAAAAAGAACAATTAATTTCCGCTTTGAAATTAACAAGTTCTTTTACAGACAAACTAAACGAAATAAAAGTTTTAATAAAAGAAGGCTCAAAAAATATTGAAGTTTTTTCTTCGAGCCAGGCGGTTGGAGAAAGCAATTATTTAATACCGGCAAAAATAAAAGGCGCCGGAGTGGAAATTATATTCAACTGGCGGTTTTTAATGGATGGAATAAAGTCGGTTAATTCCGAAAATATATTTTTGGGTTTCAACGGCGGAAGCCGGCCGGTTTTAATAAAATCTCAAGGAGATATTTCTTGTTTTTATATTTTAATGCCGATAAATCCGAGCTAGGGATTATCCAGGCAAATTTTGCCACCAATTTTTAAGCGGCAGTTCCCAATTCCAATATTGCGAATCAGATTCCGGGTTTAACGGTTGCGGGCCGGTTGGATTGCTTTTATCCACATAATAAAGAATGCTGTGAATTTGCCCGTTTATAATATATTCCCCATTCATCATTGGTTTGTTTTCAATAACGTCATCGGGCTTGTTGAAAAATTCCATTGGATAATTTTGCAACGCGGCGTTCATGAACTCGCTCCAAATTGGAACAGCCGCTAAAATACTGCCGGCGTGTTTTTGCATTGGCGTGTTGTCGCTGTTTCCTGCCCAAACCCCCGCGACCAGAGACGGGGTATATCCAAACGTCCACGCGTCTTTGTAGTCGTTTGTGGTTCCGGTTTTAAGCGCCACATCTCTGCCGGGGAAAACTGTTAAATTCAAACTGCCTTGGAATAATCCGGAACGCGCGTCGTTATCGGAAAGAATGTTATTTATAAGTTTTGGATATTGCTGGTCTATAACTCTTGTCGCCTGGTCTAGATATTTTTCCAAGACATCTCCTTTTGAATTATCCACTTCTAATATCATCGCTTGGCTGTGTTTTATTCCTTCTTGTGAGAAAATAGAGTAAGCCCCCACCATGTCTATTAATTTAATTTCTCCTCCACCCAAAACAAGCGAAAGGCCATAACGCCCCGGATCGTTTATCGTGGTCAGCCCGAAATTTTGCGCGGTTTTTATTGTGTCGTTTAATCCGGCAAGGTAAAGAACTTTAACCGCTGATATATTAATTGATTGCGCCAAGCTATTTCTTAAATTAATCGGCCCGCGGAAATTATTGTCAAAATTTTGCGGATGGAAACAAAGAGGCTCTTCGTTGTTGTAGTTTATATTGATAAGCGGGCAGACATCGGTGTATGAAGAAAATTCCGTCGGCAAGTCAAAAACAACAGTATTTGGAGAATAGCCTTTTTCAAACGCCGTCACATAAGCGAATGGCTTAAAAGAAGAACCCGGTTGCCTAAGGCCTTGCACGGCAACGTTAAATTTTCCATCTATAGTATCGTCGTACCAGCTTTTCGAGCCTACTAGGGCTAGAATTTGGCCCGTCTTTGGGTCTTGGGCGACGAGCGCGGCGTTCTTTCCTTGGTATAATTCCGTGTTTCTATTGGCGCCGTTTTCCACCGCGGTTTCGGCGATTTGCTGGAGCTTCCAGTCAAGAGTTGTAATTACTTTTAATCCGCCCTTTTCCACCATATCTTCGCCGTACTTTTGGCTAAGATAACTTTTAACCATCATTACAAAATGGGGCGCTTTAATAGTTCCTATATTTTGGGTGGTAAAAACCAACTTGGCTTTTTGGGCGCTTTGTTTTTCTTGCTCGTCAATAAATCCAAGCTTATTCATTTGTTCTAAAACATAATTTTTTCTGCCAATTAATTCTTCCGTGTGCGTTCCCCATGGAGAATAATAAGACGGCGCTTGTATCATTGCCGCTAGGGTCGCTGACTCCGCGAGTGAGAGGTCTTTCGCTGATTTATTAAAATATGTTTGGCTGGCAGACTCTAATCCATAGGCGTTTGTGCCGTAAGGAATTTGATTAAGATATAATTCTAAAATTTTATCCTTGGTGTATTTTTCTTCTATCCAATTGGCCAAAATAAGCTCTTTTATTTTTCTGGTTATTGTTTTTTCCGGAGTTAAAAAAGTGTTTCGCGCCAATTGCTGGGTGATGGTTGAGCCTCCCTGGGACATTTCGCCGGTTGTGATATCGGCAATTAACGCTCTAAGCGTGCCCTTCCAATCCATTGCCGCGTGTTCGTAAAATCCCTGGTCTTCTATTGCGAGAGTCGCCTCTCTGGAATATTGGGGAATATCGCTAAAAGGAATAATAGTTCTTTTTTGGTCTCCGTGGATTTCATAAAGCAAAACCTCGCCCGTGCGGTCGTAGATTTTTGTTGATTGAGTAATTTGGCCGTTTATAAGGTCTTTCGGGTCGGGCAGTTCCCGGGCCATTTTCGCGACGGTTGCCAGCCCCCAAATTCCCAACAACAAACAGGCCAGTATAAACAGGCCTGCGAGTTTTAGTAAAAAACGTTTTTTGTTTTTCACGTTATTTATAAATTAAATTTCTTACTCAAGATATTCTTCTTCCTCGGACTCGTCTTCATCTTCGTCTTCTTCATCCTCGTCGTCAATAGAAAAGCCGTCCAAGTCTTCTTCGTCTTCTTTGGCGGTTTTCGCGTCTTCGTCGTATTGAGATTTTAAAATTGTCAGAGTTTCTAATTCAATAGCCATAATCAAATGTTGTTTTATAATCAAACGACCTTTTTGGTTATGTGTTGGTGAAAATTTATATTTGAACTTCCTGTTATTGCTCCGGCCAGCGCGTCGGTAGCGTCATCGTATTCGTTGATTTTATCTATTTTTAAAATTTTTGCAACCATTCTGGCAACGGATTTTTTATCTGCCATTCCATACCCCGTTACGCCCTGTTTTATTTCAAGCGGCGTAAATTCCATTAGTGGTATTTTGCTTTTTGTTATTAATAATGTCAAGACGCCCCGCGATTGGGCGACCTCCAGGCCGGTTTTCTGGTTTTTAGTGAAATAAAGTTTTTCCATTACCGCCCAATCAGGCCTTTCTTTTTTTAAAAGCGCCGAGAAAGATTTTTCTAAATCAACCAGGCGTTCGCATTTATCTTTTGAAATTATTTTCAATATACCGGCCTTCAGAAATTTTAATTCACCACCGGATTTTTCTATAAGCCCGTAGCCGATTCTTGTACTGCCGGGGTCAATGCCTAGTATTTTCATTTAGATATTTGTATAAATTTTTTGGACGTCATCGCGTTCTTCAAGCTCTTCAATTAATTCTTGGAGTTTCTGTTTGGCTTCTTCGGATATTTCTTGTTTAAATTTTACAATCCAGTTTCCGCGTTCGTCCGCGTCCGGTCCGCGTTTGTCCGCGCTTTGATCAAATGCCCATTTAACGCTTCCTTGCTCGCCGAATTTGGCGTTGTGGTCGCCTAAAATTTTCTTAACTTCGGAAATTGTCCGGTTTCGACTGTCGGTTATAGCCTCTATTAAAATTGCCGAGCCTTCCGGGCCGTAAGCCTCAATGAGAAGCTCTTCCAAATCTTTTTGTTCCGTGGCGCGCTTAATCGCCCTTTCAATATTGTCTTTCGGCACATTGTTTTGCTGGGCTTTTTCAACCGCTGTCCGCAGGCGCGGATTGAATTGCGGATTTGTTTCTGTTTTAGCGGCGATAGAAATCGCGTTAAGAAGTTTTGAAAAAACCAAACCGCGTTTTTGGTCCGCGCTGCCCTTTTTGTGTTTTATTCCTGCCCAATGAGAATGTCCTGACATGGTGTTATTCTAAAATGTAAATATCAAAATGTAAAATGATTTTTTGGTTAAAAAATTTAATAAAATAAAACCCCATAGCCGCAATGGTTTTTATAGAAGGCGCGGGACGCGCCTAAACCATTGCGGGCTATGAGGAGCCACTATCGGGCTAAAGTTCCAGTGAAGGGAATCATGATGATTGGTATATGTCCGTTGAATTTGGTTGGGCCTGGGTAGTTGGCACCTGGCGGATCTCCCAGCACGATTTCCGCGCCAATGGTCTGACCGGTGCTACAAACCCATTTTTTCCCATTAAGCTGGTAATCTACAAGTCGTTCGCCAGCGAATGTACTGGGATTGACCCTGCCATCGGGAAAAACCTCAAGATAGGCATGCACCCAGAATTTCTGGTACATTTTCCAGAAATTTGATCCGTGTTTCACAAAGACGAATCTTCCTGGGTATATCACTACTTGTTGCCCATCGACCCAGAATCGCCAAAAAACTGATCCAATATTTGTGATTTTGACGATTTTATAGGAATCATCAACTACAACTCCTTGCGGCCCCGTGATGATGATTGGCGGTTTTGCTTTCATCAGCATTTCGGCGCAACCCGACAGAGTCAGGATGCTAATGGCTAATACTGCGAAAATCGTCAGTGTTTTCTTCATCACCATCACCTCCTTCTTTCTGCAGTGCTGCTGCGATTGTGGCGGCGCTAGGAACGAACCTCACGCCGGGGTTGTTTGGTAGCACTTCTCCCGTTTTCTTCGCGGTTCCTGGATGCACACCCGACTTTCCGTTTTCCTCCATAATAAATTCCCTCTCTTTCTATATTATATAGTTATTTTAATGATCTTGTTCTATGAGCAAATTATACACTATTTTCACTAATTTGTCAAATAACGCAATTTTATAGCAATTACTCTTAATTTTTAAACCATAAATCTTATTTACTATTTTCAATTTTTATCTTATTATTACCTTAATGGATTCTTCACAAAATCCCCTTTTAAAAATAAAAAATAAATTGGCGCAGATGCAGCGCGAGGCTGAAGAGCGCGATGCTAAACGGCGGGCGGAAAAGACAAAATGCCCCTACGCTGACTTATCAACGACTTCTATAAACATAGAAGCCCTTTCTTTAATCCCCGAAGAAGACGCGAAAAAGGCTAAAATGGCGGCGATTGAACTTAAAGAAAAAAAAGTCGCGCTGGCGGTTTTTGATTCAGAAGACCCTGAGGCGAAAAAAATAATAGAAAAATTAAAATCTGAAGGCTACGCGCTTTCCGTCTTCACTGTTTCACTGAGCGGACTTACCCATATCTGGAGTTTTTATAAATTTGTTTTTCAAAAATTGGAAAACATAACAGGCAGGGTTAAAATTGAAGAAAAAAAATTACTTGAATTGGAGAAGAAGCTTGTTTCCTTGGAGAGCATAAATAGTTCAATCGCGGAAATGAATGAAAAGTTTGGATATACCGGCGAAATTTTAGAAATCGTTTTAGCCGGAGCGCTTTCAATGAGGGCGTCGGATATTCACTTTGAGCCCTCAGAGGATTCAACAAGAATTCGCTTAAGAATAGACGGCTTGCTTTATGATATTTTTGATAAATTAAAACCCAAAAACCATACCAGCGTCGTTTCGCGCATAAAACTTCTTTCAAGGTTAAAAATTAACGTTACTGATAAGCCTCAGGACGGCCGTTTTACCATTGGTTTAACTAATAAAGAAATTGAAATAAGAACTTCAATTAACCCTTCGGAATTTGGCGAGACTGTCGTGTTAAGGGTTTTAAATCCGGATTCAATTCATGTCGGTTTGCCCCAGCTTGGGTTTAGGGCGGATGATTTAAAAATTGTTGAAGCGGAATTAGCCAGGCCGAATGGAATGATTTTAAACACCGGCCCTACCGGCTCCGGAAAAACAACAACGCTTTATTCCTTTTTACAGCATACTCAAAATCCGGAAGCAAAAACAATAACAATTGAAGACCCGATAGAATATCATCTTGACGGTATAGAGCAGACGCAGGTTGAACCTGAGTCCGGTTATACTTTCGCGAGCGGATTGCGTTCCCTTTTACGGCAGGATCCGGACATGATTTTAATTGGAGAAATCAGGGATTTAGAAACCGCCGAAATAGCGATTCACGCTTCTCTTACCGGGCACTTAGTTTTTTCCACCCTTCACGCCAACGACGCTCCGGGCGCGGTTCCGAGGATGATAGACTTGGGCGTTAAAGCTTCCGTGCTCGCGCCGGCGATTAATTTGGTTATCGCCCAGAGATTAACAAGAAAGCTTTGCGTAAATTGCAAGGTGGAGAAAAAAATAGACGCGGAACTTGAAAATAAAATAAAAAATTTCATTGAAAAACTGCCGGACAGGGTTGATAAAGAATTTTATAAATCAAATATTAAAATTTTTGAGCCCAAGGGATGCGAAAAGTGCAATAATTTAGGCTATAAGGGCAGGATAGGAGTTTTTGAACTTCTCTTAATTGATAAAGATATGGAGTTATTAATAAGCAAAGACCCGACGGAAATCGGCATTAAAGAAATGGCTGCCAAACAAGGAATGGTGTTAATGCAACAAGACGGAATTTTAAAAGCGATTTCCGGAATAACCACGTTTGACGAAGTTGAAAA
The DNA here is from genome assembly GCA_021817915.1 of bacterium. GTDB lineage: Bacteria > Patescibacteriota > Minisyncoccia > UBA6257 > UBA9933 > QYPD01. The sequence continues at coordinate 6,845 of JAKAFV010000013.1, forward strand.
AAACACGGGCGCGCTGGAGTGGTGAACGCGATACGAAATTGCGAAAGCATGCGAATCTACAAATACGAATACGACATAAAAACAAGAAATTCGTAGATTCGTATAAATTTGTAGTTTGGCATCGGTTAAATATAAAACCGCCTAATTCTGTGGGCGATTCTCGGACGAGAATTGAAACTCTTATATAAAAAAAGAGATTAAGAATTTTTCCGAGGAGATATCCAGCCGGAGCCAAACATTCCGTGATCTAAAAAAAATTCTCTAGAGCCCACAGGATTAGACGGTCTGATATTATTTATTTTTTGCAGTATAGCATACTTTATGACAAAAGTCAACCCCCACACCTAATTAATTTTAACTAGTTAGGTGTGGGGGTCAAGACCCAAAATTAACATACTTTAAACCAATATGTCTAAAATAAAAACCAACAAAAAACGACAAGATGACGAGGAATTTATTGATTCCGCTTTAAGGCCAACGTCGTGGAATGATTATATAGGACAGGAGAAAATAAAGAAAGCCCTTGCCTTAATTTTGGCCGCGGCGAGAAAAAGGAAAGAATCAGCGGACCATTTATTGTTTTACGGCCCTGCCGGGCTTGGTAAAACAACCTTGGCGAACTTGGCGGCCAAAGAAATGGGCGCGAATTTAAAATCTGCCACTGGCACGGCTCTTCAAAAACTTGGAGATTTGGCAGCCGTGCTTTCAAACTTGGAAAACGGCGATGTTCTATTTATAGACGAGGCGCACAGGATTCCCCGGGCGATAGAAGAAATTTTATATCCGGCGATGGAAGCGAGAAAATTGTGCTTGATGGTCGGGAAGGGCTTGGCGAGCAGGATTGTTTCAATAGATTTGCCGGCTTTCACCTTGATTGCCGCCACTACCCGGCCAAGCTTGCTTTCCAATCCGTTGCGTTCAAGATTTGGAGGTATTTTCCATTTTGATTATTACGATTCCGGTGAAATAGAAACAATAATAAAGCGTTCGGCGAATCTTATGGGTCTTAACATGGATTCGGGCGCGATTTTGGCGCTGGCAAAGGCTTCAAGATTCACTCCGCGGACAGCTAATCGGCTTTTGAAGCGAGCCCGCGACTTTTCCGAGGTAAATAATTTAGAAACTATAGATGCTGGGGTTATCGGCAAAACCCTTAAATTTTTTGAAGTTGATGAGCTTGGGCTTGAAACTTGTGAACGCGACTTTTTGAAAGCGATTATAGTCAAATTTCACAACAGGCCGGTTGGCATTAATGTTTTAACTTCGTTCTTGGGCGAAGAAAGGGGCACAATAGAAGAAATATACGAGCCCTATTTAATGAAAATAGGTTTTCTCCAAAGGACGCCTCAGGGTAGAATAGCGACGCAGGAAGCGTACAAACATTTAAATATATAGTAAATTACGCGAGCGAAGCGAGCGAATTACAATTGAATTACCATGAATTTCATATATGTAATTCTGTAGTAATTCAGCC
>JAKAFV010000014.1 GCA_021817915.1 bacterium
GTATTGGATTTGAATATATCCGAAGTTTTTTAAAGAGAAATTACCGTTATCTTTCTCCTAAATATGAGGCGAAAAACACCTATGAAATTGTCGCGCTCACGGGTTATGTTTTGCTTTTTCAGAATTTTGGAGATGAGGAGTGGAATAGAATATTAAATATTCCTATGGTTAAAAGTTTTTACACAATTGGGGAAATCTAAGCGATATTTATATTTTCAATGTTATATTCATCATTTACTTCTAACCCGCGATTCACAAAATATCTTGTTGAGAAAGGAATTTTTAAAAATAATCCTTTAATTATCGCCGATGTCGGCGCGCGCGGCGGACTTGAATATCATTGGGCGAATTATGGAAACGCGGTTCAATTCGTAGGTTTTGAACCGGACGCGGAAGAATGCAAAAAACTTAACAATTCATTATCGCCTCAGTCAAAGTCCAAATTTTATCCGGTTGCTTTGTATAAAGATAAAGAGACGCATGATTTTTATGAGCAAGTTTCGCCGGCCGCTTGCGGATTATATCGCAGGGATCCCGAAATAGTTGACCGTTTTCCGGCAGGGGAGCTTTTTAAAGTTACGAAAATTTCCCGGATTAAAACGACGGATTTGGACTCCTTTATTAAGGATTACAATATTCCCGATATTGATTTTATTAAAATCGACGCCGAAGGGGCGGATTACAATATTATTAAAGGAGCTCTTGCGCAGCTTAAAAAATCGATTTTGGGATTCAGCTGCGAAATTCATTTTCAGCCGTGGTGCGTAGGAGCCAAGGGTTTTAGCGAATTAGAACAATTGGTAAGGCCTTTAGGTTTCAGGTTGTACGACATAAACATTGTCCGTTTCGCCAATAAAGCGCTCCCTAGCATAGACAGCGTTCTTCCCGGTGGTTGTGGAGTAGCGGATTACGGTCAAGTTATTTTTGGCCAAGCCATTTTTTTTCGTGATGCCGTAGCGGAAATTGAAGATAAAAAATTAATTTCCGAATGGGATAAGGCGCGAGTTTTGAAGGCGGCTTCTTTGTTTGAGGTTTTTCAACTTCCTGATTGCGCGATTGAAGTTCTCAACGCCGCGTTAAAAAACGAAATTCTTTCGGATGTAAGCGGATATCGCGATTTAATAACTTCTGGTTTTCTTGGGAAGACCACAACTTATGAAAATCATTTGAAGTGGTTGGCCAAGATAAAAAAAAGGGGATATTTAAATTATTACCAATTTTTAAAACCCTATATTAAAAAAATTCCGTTTCTTACTGCCATAAGGCGTTTTATCAAAGAGCAAATTGCGCGCCGCCAAAATAATTATGAGCGAAAACATTCTTGTTAAAATAATAGGGTATCCGGCGACAATACTTCATGGCGATACGGCGGTGTTTGACCGTTGGATGTGGCTTCGCCGAAATTTAAAGCCTGGTTCGTTGCGCGCTTTGGATGCTGGGTGCGGTTCCGGCGCTTTTACGATGTACGCGGCTAAAATCGGCAATGAAGCTGTCGGAATTTCCTTTGACGAAAGGAATAATAAGGCGGCCGAAGAGCGGGCGAATCTTCTGAAAATCAAAAATATCCGTTTTATGACGGGTGATTTGCGAAAATTAGGAGAACTAAAAAAAACACTCGGTTATTTCGACCAAATTATTTGTTTTGAAACAATAGAACATATTTTAGACGATAAAAAACTTGTGAAAAATTTTTATGATATGCTGAAGCCTGGAGGAAAATTATTAATTACCGCCCCATATAAAAATTATTATAAACATTTGCTTGGCGACGATAAAACTTCGCTTTCAACCTGCGAAGACGGCGGGCATGTGAGATGGGGATATACTCATGAAGAAATTGAGAATATTTTTAATAGTGTTAATCTTGCCATAGAAAAGAAAGATTATATATCTGGGATTGTTTCGCAACTGCTGGTTGTTTTAGGCAGATTTTTACAGGCAAAAATAAATTATAAAATAGCGTGGCTTGTTGTTTTTCCGTTGAGGATTTTTGCCGTTTTAGACCCATTAATATCTAAATTATTCAAATTTTCCCATCTTTCTATTGGGGTAATAGGAATAAAAAAAATATGAAAGTCGCTATTTCAGTTCCGGGCAGATTTCATCTTTTCAATTTAGCCCAGCAATTATTAAAGCGGGATTATTTGTCCCAGCTTATAACTTCTTACCCGAAATTTGAAGTAGTTAAATATGGCATTCCGAGAGATAAAGTTAGCTCAATTTTAATTAAAGAAGTTTTATTTCGGGGCTGGCAGAAGCTTCCGGAGATTTTAGGCAATGTTTATAATCCTCAATATTTTATCCACCAAGTTTTTGATTCTTTGGCTTGCCGGGCGTTAAAAAAAATCGATATTTTTGTTGGCGGTTCTTCGGTTTCTTTAAAAACAATGGAGAAAGCAAAATCCATGGGCGCTATTGCGGTTATTGACCATGGCAGTTCCCATATTATTTATCAAAATGACATTCTTAATGAGGAATATGAAAAATACGGCGTAAAAATAAAAACATTTTGTCTTCCCCACCCTAAAATTATTGAAAAGGAATTAATGGAATACAGTAAGGCGGATTATATATTTATTCCTTCGTCTTTTGTCAAAAGAACTTTTTTAGAGAAGGGCATTGATGAAAAAAAAATAATTCAGGTTCCTTACGGCGTAGATTTGTCTAATTTCCGCCAAGTTCCTAAAAATGACGGCGTTTTTCGCGTTGTCTTTGCCGGTGGAATGTGCCTGAGAAAGGGAGTTCATTATTTGCTTAAAGCTTTTTCAGAGTTAAATTTGCCGAATTCTGAGCTAATATTGATAGGTTCTATAAACGAAGAAATTAAACCGTTTTTTAAAAAATATGACGGCAGTTTCAAATGGCTCGGCCATATTCCCCAAAAAGACCTTTATAGGCATTATTCCCAAAGTTCGATTTTCGTGATAATGTCTATTGAAGAAGGGTTGGCTTTGGTGCAACCCCAGGCGATGGCTTGCGGTTTGCCGGTTATATGCACAGCCAATACGGGAGGAGAAGATATTATTAGAGACGGCAGAGACGGATTTGTGATACCTGTCCGCGATGTTGAAAAATTGAAAGAAAAATTAGTTTATCTTTATGAGAATCCGGAAATCTGCCGGCGAATGGGCCAATCGGCGAAAGAGCGCGTTAGTTCGGGTTTTACGTGGGATGATTACGGAGATAAAATGATTAGCGCTTACGAAAAAATTTTAGCCGAAAGAAAACGGCGAATTTTATAAAAATTTTTATGGTTATCACTTTTTTTAAGCGATTCGCGGGGAAAATAACCAATTTTAATATTTTTGAAATAGGGAATTCTGTGATTCTTTATCATTTGTTAATTTTTTATTCCGTTCCGTTTATCGCATTATTCGGCATTTCAACAAAGGTTATGTTTGTTGATTACAAAATACCGTGGCTGGCGCTTGGTTATGCCGCTGCGGGCCTTTTAGCGTTTATAATTGGTTATTTTACGCGTTTAGGAAGTTATTTTGCCGAGAAAACGCCGAATATTTTTATTGGCGTTTGGAATCAAAAAAAAGTGAAAATCGCATTTTGGGCATTTTTTATTATAGGAACGGCAAATAGAATAATTAGAATTGCGGGAGGCGGTTATTTTACCGCCTATAATGTCAGCCCGTTATTTAGCGGCAGCCTTTTTTACGGGTTAGTTGGCTATTTAGATTGGTTTTGGTATATCGCCTTGGTAATAGCTTTTATAAATTATTATAAATTAAAAAAAGAAAGCGGGGATTATAAAAAATGGAGGCTATTGGCTTTTGGCGTTTTAATGATAGAGATTTTTTACGGCGCTCCCACTTGCAGCAGGATTGCCGTTATCGTGCCGATTCTGCTTTATTTATTGGTAAAATCGTTTGTTTTTAAAATTAAATATCTACAAATAGGTTTTGTATTTCTTTTAATGGCGCTCATCTTGTTTCCTTTCGGGGATATTTGCCGTAATTTTTCACTGTTAAATGTTTATCAGATTTTAGATTCTTCGCCAGGCAACCATGGGCAAGCCAATTATTCCGCTATTAAAATTGAAAATATCGGAGGATTTATAATGGATAGTTTTTGGGGGAGAGTGAATAGATCGTTTGTTTTCTCTAAAATTTTGAGCGCTCCACGGGCGGACATTTCTTCTTATGGCAGTTCATTGTCTAATTTTTTTTCTACTTTAGGACCGCCTAAATTTTTGTGGCCGAATAAACCGTTAAGCGTAAATAGTTTAGGCAATAGTATCGGCCATAGTTTGGGAGTTCTTTATCCTGAGGATTCCAAAACTAGCATTGGACCGACGCTAATCGGAGACTTTTATATGATTTCCGGAATTTTAGGAATTATCTTAGGAATGTTTTTTATGGGCGCGCTTTCCCGTTTTATATATGACTATCTCATAAAATTAACGAATGTTTCGTCTTCCGGGCTGATGATTTATAGCATTTTTTGGGTACAAGTTATTCAGGGAATGGACAATTGGGTTGCGCCGGTCTGGGCGAGTTTGATAAAATTCTTTATATTGTTAACCGCGGCGCATTTATTTTTGGCGGCTAAAAAAACTAATTAATAATATGAAAATTCTTCACATAAATTCTTCTTATTGGCCGGCGTTCAAAATGGGCGGCCCGATTCGATCGGGCCATTTGTTGAATAAATATATAGCCAAAAAAGGCGTTGATGTTTCGGTTTTTACCACGAGCGCGGGCTTAGAAAATGAAAAAAATAGGAAATTGGGCGCGCAAGAAATAATAGACGGCGTAAAAATTTTCCGCTTTCCTTATTATGGTTATATAAACTATAGCCTTTCTCCGGCATTGTTTTGGAAGCTTAAAAAAGAAATAAAAAATTTTGATTTAATCCATATCTCTGAAATTTGGAATTTTTCCGCCCTAGCCTTATTTTTCTGGGCAAGAGTCTATAAAAAATCGTACATTGTTTCTCCTCGCGGCAGTTTAATGCTGGAGCCGTTAAAAAAAAGAAGCCGTTTGAAAAAGAAAGTATTTTTATTTTTGTTTATTAGGAGATTTTTAAAAAAAGCCGCCGCGATTCATTTTACGGTTGAGATGGAAAAGGAGGAGTATTTAAAAGCCGGCTTGCCTTTAAATAAATTTGTCATAATTCCAAATGGCGTTGATTTTGGCGAATTTGATAATTATGGGAAAGAAGCGGCGAACATCGATTTTAAAAAAGATATTGGCGTAGCGCCAAATAAAAAAATAGTATTATCTTTGGGGAGAATCGATTGGAAAAAAGGTTTCGACACCTTGATCCCTGCGTTTGCCGAAGTTATTAAAAAAAAATCCGATTTAGTTTTGGTTTTAGCGGGTCCTGATAGCGAATATAAGAAAAAAGTTGAAAATTTTATAGATGCGGCGGGGATAAAAGATAAAGTTGTTTTTACCGGCATTTTAGGCGGGGCGAAAAGAGTCGCCGCGTTTAAATCTGCTAATGTTTTTGTTTTGCCTTCATATTCAGAGAATTTTGGAATGGTGGTGGCGGAAGCGATGTATTTTAATTTGCCGGTAATAATTACGAAGTACGTGGGGATTGCGCCGGAGGTAGTTAAAAATGGCGCCGGTATTGTTATTGAGAAAAACGAGAAAGAATTGGCAGAAGCCATTTTGAAAATTTTGGATAATTCGGATATGGCTATGGGAATGGGCCAGCGCGGCAAAGAATTGGTTGAAAGAGAATTTTCTCCCGCGATAGTGGCGAATAAAATTTTGAAGTTGTATAATGATATCGATGAAAGAAGGCTTTTATGAGAAATATTGGTCGAGGCCGGAAGGAAACTTGTCAGATTTTAAGCAAAAATGGCCGGTACTTAAGAATTTTATTCCTTTAGAAAAAGAGAAGGTTATTCTTGATTTTGGCTGTGGAAACGGCGCCATTTTAAGAGAAATGGCTATTTTAAATCCGGAAGCGCGTTATATTGGCATTGATGTTTCTGGCGTTGCTTTGGAAGCGGCAAAAAAGAAATTGCCGGCAACGGTTTTTTATAAAGTCGGCGACGGAGAAAAATTTCCGCTTAGCGATAAAAGCATTGATTTTGTTTTTTCTTCGGAAGTGCTGGAGCATGTTTATGATATTGAAAACGCCCTTTCGGAACTCCAAAGAGTTTTGAAACCCGGAGGGAAAATTTTATTGACAGTTCCTTATCACGGATTTATTAAAAATATTTTAATAACAATTTTTGCTTTTAACCGGCATTTTGATCCGGCAGGCCCGCATATTAGATTTTTTTCAAAAAAAAACGCTTTTTGTTTTATTGAACAAATTTGATTTTAACGTTATAAAATACGGATATTACGGCCGGTTTTATCCTATTTCGCATTCAATCTATGTTTTGGCCGAAAAAATAAAACAAACACATGATTAAAACGCCTCTTAGCGTGATAATTTTAACTTATAACGAAGAATTGAATATTGAAGCTTGCCTCAAGAATATTTTTGGCTGGGCAGGCGAAATTTTTATCGTAGATAACGGTTCAACCGATAAAACCGCGGAAATCGCGAAGAATTATGAAGCGCGAATTATTGAGCATGAAGATTATAAAAATCAGGCTCAGCAATTTAATTGGGCGCTTGATAATTTAAAAATAAAAAATGAATGGATTTTACGTTTGGACGCCGACGAATATTTAACAGAGGAGCTTAAAAATGAAATAGCTGAAACTTTGAAAAGCGTTCCGAAAGGCATAAATGGTTACTATATGAAGCGCAGGGGTTATTTCATGGGCAAATGGATAAGGCATGGCGGTTATTATCCGACTTGGATTCTACGGCTTTTCCGGTACGGCAAGGGGAGGTCGGAAGACAGAGAAATGGACGAACATATTATTTTATCTGAAGGAAAAGCTGAAAGGTTGAAAAACGATTTTATAGACGATAATAAAAAAAATTTAGAATCTTGGATTTTCAAGCATAATAATTTTTCAACTAGGGAAGCCAGGGAGCGGTTAAGGGGCGAATCGGCCGGGATAGGCGGACAAGCGGGGCGCAAGCGCTGGCTTAAACAAAACTTGTATTTTCGCTTGCCTCTTTTTTTCAGGTCTTTTCTGTATTTTATATATCGCTATTTTTTCCGTTTGGGATTTTTAGACGGAAAGGAGGGTTTGATATTCCATTTTCTTCAGGGGTTCTGGCATCAATTTTTGATAGACGCTAAAATTTACGAGAAATTAAAAATCGAAGAGAAATAAGATTTGCATAATTTTTAGATAAGGCTATAATTCTATAATTATTAAATAAACACATTAAATTATGAAGCAGATTTTTCAAAATCCGAAATCAGGAAGCACAAGAGTAGAAAATATTACCTCGCCGACGCTAAAAAGCGGCGGTGTTTTGGTAAAAAATAACTTTTCGTTAATTAGCCCGGGCACCGAAAGGGGGATTATAGAACTTTCCAAAAAGGGGCTGATTCAGAAAGCTAAGGATCGTCCGGATTACGTCCAGAAGTTTTTTATGCTTGCTAAAACAAAGGGGGTTATGGCTGCCTGGCAAGTCGCCCAATCAAAATTGGAAACTGATATCGCGCTTGGTTACAGTTCAAGCGGAAAGGTAATTGACGTCGCTTCAGACGTTGAAGAGTTTAAAGCCGGCGATAGGGTGGCTTGCGCCGGCCAGAATTATGCCTCGCACGCGGAAATAATTTTTGTCCCCAAAAATTTATGCGTGAAAATTCCGAAAGAAGTTGGCGACAAAGAAGCTTCTTTCGTCACGCTGGGTTCAATTGCGATGCAGGGAATTAGGCGGGCCGAACTTTTAACTGGAGAGAAAGTTGGCGTTATAGGGCTGGGCCTTTTAGGGCAGTTAGCGGTAAAAATGTTAAAAGCGTACGGCCATCCGGTTGTCGCTTTTGATGTGGATAGCGAAAAAATTAGCCGTGCGAAGGATAGCGGGGCGGATGTGGCTTTTGATTTGAATAGCGGTGATTATAAAAATGCCGTTGAAAAATTGACGGATGGGAAAGGAGTGGACGCGGTTTTAATTTATGCCGCCAGCAAAGACGACGAACCTTTAAAATTAGCTGTTGATATTTGCCGGGATAAAGGAAGAATAGTCCAAATAGGCAATATTTTAACAAATATACCTTGGCGTGATTTTTATAAAAAAGAGTTAGATTACCGCGCCTCTTGCTCGTATGGCCCGGGGAGATACGACTCTAATTA
>JAKAFV010000015.1 GCA_021817915.1 bacterium
GCATTGCGGGCCTGAAAGTCGGCGAGCGAGTTAAAGTGATAGATGCCATAAGCTTGCGATAGGAACGCATTGAAGACGTCTAACTGCTCACGTTCGGCGCCGGCCGTTAAAGTATGGTCGCCGATCAAATAATCGCCTTTGAGCTTGAAGCGCTTTTAACATCCGTATCCGTAATATCGCCTATTCCTTCATTTATGATTCTAATATTAGGCATCGCCTTAATTATTTCCGAAATCGCTTCCAAGGAACCCGAAACGTCCGCCTTAAGCACCAGCCTTACCAGCGTTTCAACATTTTCTCCGTTTTCATCTACGGGCAAAACAAACGCGCCATTTGTTTTTTCTATTGAAGCAACCATAAATTCCGTCAAATCCACCTTGCCGCTAAAAAATTCATCGCCTATCTGGGGCAAGCTTTCAAAGCCTAAAATTAACGCGGGGCTTGAAGGCGAAAGCTCTTTAACTTTTTCGCCCAAAAAGTTTTCCAAGATTTTTACTTTTCCGACGGCGCCCGAAGCGACAATGTCGTCTCCTTGCCTTAAAACGCCGTTTTTCACTATGGCGGCGACGGTTAAGCCCCTGCGATTATCCATTTTAGATTCAATAATAAATCCGTTTGCCCTGGCTTCGGGGTCATATTTTAAATCTTCAAGCTCCGCCGCCAAAAGAATCAAGTCTAAAAGTTCATCCACGCCTTCGCCGGTTTTTGCCGAAATTCCCTGCCAGGAAACATCTCCGCCAAAACCTTCAACCAAAACTCCGGCTTGCGCCAAATCAGCTTTTGTTTTTTCAATGTCGGCGTTATTCCTGTCTATTTTATTTATCGCAACCACAAACGGAGTCTTGCTTTCAAGCAGAACTTCAATCGCTTCTTTTGTCTGCGGCTTAACACCTTCGTCTGCCGCCACAACCAAAATCCCCAAGTCCGCAGCCGTAGCTCCACGCTGGCGCATTTTTGAAAAAGCCGCATGCCCGGGCGTGTCTATGAAAGTAATTTTCTTGCCCGCATGCGTAATTTCATACGCTCCCGTTGCCTGAGTTATTCCGCCAGCTTCTTTAGCAACAACATTTGTCTTGCGGATATAATCGAGCAGTGTAGTTTTGCCATGATCAACATGCCCCAAAACAACAACGATTGGAGAGCGAGTTATTAAGTTTTTATCTGATTTTTCTGACATATCTTGTAAAAGTATCAGAAATTTGTGATAATTACAAGCATAAATGTAATAGTTACGGAGAGGTGGCTGAGTGGTCCAAAGCAGCAGGTTGCTAACCTGTGCCCGTATAAAAGCGGGCCGTGGGTTCGAATCCCACCCTCTCCGCCAATTTCTAAAATGTTGGCAGCTTAATAAAGTAAGTGCTCATGACAATCAACACTATAGAAAAAATTAATTTGTTTAACGAAAAAACAAAAGCTAAGGTGAAGGCTGATGTTATTCTTGGCGACTGTCTTAATGTCTTAAAAAATATGCCGGATAATTCTATTGATCTCGCTATCACCTCGCCACCCTATGCAGACCAAAGAAAAAGCACCTATGGAGGAATTAGCCCCGACAAATATGTTGAGTGGTTTTTACCAATAACAAAAGAATTGTTGCGCATTATAAATCCAAAAGGAACTTTTGTTTTGAATATAAAAGAGAAAATTGTTAATGGCGAAAGACATACCTATGTTATGGAATTAATTATTGAGATGAGAAAGCAAGGCTGGCTTTGGACAGAAGAATTTATTTGGCATAAAAAAAATTGTTTTCCAGGTAAGTGGCCCAATCGTTTTCGTGATTCATGGGAACGTCTTTTACAATTTAATAAACAAAAAGATTTCAGCATGTACCAAGACGAGGTAAGAGTACCAATGGGCAATTGGGCAAAAATACGCCTAAAAAATCTTAGCGAAACTGACAAGCAAAGAGATAATTCAAAAGTAGGTAGTGGTTTTGGGAAAAATGTATCTAATTGGATAGGCCGAGAATTAGCATATCCTACAAATGTACTTTCGATGGCGACAGAAAGTTCCAATAAAAAACACAGCGCGGTCTTCCCCAAAGAACTACCTAGCTGGTTTATTAAGCTTTTTACAAAACCTGGCGATGTCGTTCTTGATCCTTTTTTGGGTTCCGGCACAACTTCAATTGCTGCTTTTCAACTTGACCGCAATTCAATAGGCATTGAAATACAAGAAGAATATTATAAATTAGCCATTGACAACATAAATAAACAAACAAAATAATATGAAAAGGTTGAACTATAAAAAATTAAATACCTTTATCGCTTCTGATGTGATAAAACCGTTTTACGAAATACGGCTTGATCGTCTTAAATCCGCAAATCTATCTGTAATCGCAAAACGGAAAAATCCCTACTTATTTAAAGCAAAAAATATTGAGACTGCCGGAGACTTAGCAAGGAGTATTCTTGATGCATTTTTATCCTCGCAAGAAGAAACAATATTCGGCGATCTAATGGAAAATCTTGCTATTCATGTCTGCCATGAAGTATTTAAAGGCAAAAAAGCTGAGGAGGGAAAATACCGTAGTGTTGATTTGATATTTAACCGCGATAATAAAACCTATATTGTCGGTATTAAATCTGGGCCAAATTGGGGTAATTCAGACCAAGTAGATATAATGAAAAAGAATTTAAAATTTGCCAAAAAGATTCTCCACACAGAACTTAAGAAAAGTACCATTATTTCTGTAAATGGTTGTATTTATGGACGAGATAATAACCCACATAAAGCGAACAAAGACCCTGATTTAAGTTATTACAAAATCTGCGGACAAGCTTTTTGGGAACTTATTTCTGGCGATGACCAACTATATAAGAAAATTATTCAGCCGCTCGACAAAGAAGCTAAAAAGAGGGATAACACTTTCAAAAAACTATATATAAATAAAATCAACGAGATGACAAAAGATGTTGTTAATATTTTTTATACCAAAAACATTCTCGATTGGGACAAAATAATTGATTATGTTTCAAAAAAATAAATTTGTAATATAAGATAATCTCGCCCTAGCTTCCCTCCACGCTCAAAATTTTATTCTCTACTAAAGGTCGATTAATTTAAAAAATTTAATAATATGCGATTAAATGTTTTAAAGTTCGCCCTTGCCGCGGGAATTTACGCGGCGGGCTGTGTTGCTCTCGCAACTATTGCCTCTATTTTAGGCATTCCAGGGTTTCCCGAATTCACAAAATTCTTAATTAGCGTATATGGCTTTTACGGTTATTCCATTTCCTGGCTCGGCGTCATTATCGGCGCGTTTTGGGGGTTCGTTGAAGGATTCATCCATTTGGGAGTTTTCGCCTGGGTTTATAATAAATTAGTCGGCTAGTAATCGTTTAGATTAAAAAAACCCCTGCTGTTAGCGGGGGCTTTTTTAATTGACATTTTCCATTAAATAAGGTAATTAGTATTTAAAAGCTCGTTTAGAAATAAAAAAGGGGGCGATAAATTATTGCCATAGACATAGCAGAAAGGAGGACTATATCATGAATAAATACTCTAATGTCATTCGCGTAGTATCGACGGGCCACGAGTTTTCAGTTCTCTGGCAAGGTGTCATGATTGACGTTGAGCAATTCCTTATACTCTCTTGCGACATTGACCCGGAGAAAGGAATGCTAACCTACGACGTAAATCTCGCAGCACGAAAGCTTGCTTTTCAGGCTGGCATAAAGTTTCCTCCGGCGTCTAAAAATGTCCATATCAGTTCTCTATCTCTCGTAACCGAGCTGGAGCTAGAACTGATGAAAGAAAGGGGCGTTGATGTTATAGTCGATAAAAAACTCGTCTGCCACAGGCGGATCGCGTCTTGCGACCCGGCAAAAGATCCCGCAGGAGGCTGTGCCGGTTGCAGAGAACTAAGGCGAAGAGTAAGAAATCAACTGCACGCCGCATAACCGATAAGGGCGACCCCGCAAGATCGCCCTTTTTTCATATCCCAAAATTGACATTCCCCCGCAATATAAATAAAGTAAATAAATGAAGTTCAAACAATTCGGGCAAAAATATGTTTTTAGGGTTGAAAAAGGCGAAGAGCTTATCGCGACGCTTAAAAATTTTTGCAAAGAAAATGATATCAAGCTCGGCGCGATTTCCGGAGTAGGCGCTTCCGATAAAGTCACTCTCGGGCTTTTTAAAACCAAAACCAAAGAATACGCGCCTAAAGAATTTACCGGCGATTACGAACTAACTTCCGTTTTGGGCAATATCTCGCGCATGGACGGCGAAGTCTATCTGCATCTCCATGCCAACATCGCAAATGTTGATTGCCAGGTATTCGGCGGGCATTTAAGCTCAGCCGTTATCAGCGCCACATTTGAAGGCGTTATAGAAAAGATTGACGGCGAAATGGGAAGGAAATTCAATGAAGAAATCGGCCTAAACCTTTACGATATTTAACTTATTTAAAAATTAATCGTATAATGGTATAATGGCTTCCATGCCCAGTAACACTACTTCAATGTTTCGCTTTTTGATAAAAGCGAAAACGAAGGCGGGTTTCTAGGCAAAAGATTAATTAATAAACATCAATTCAGTCTAATCACGATTTATCGTGATTAAGTTGAAGTAGTGTTACTGGGTATGGAAAACACACAAATAAGATTAACCGGTCCCAAAGACGTATTTTTGGAGTTTTGGCTGTTTGGGACGCTTTACTTGAGCGCGGTATTCACCGTAACGCTCTTGTTCCAATATATAAATTACTTTTTTGAAGACTTGGCAAACCCCTACTCTTTTTCGCAATCCACAGTGCGCTGGACTGTGGCGATTTTAATCGCGATTTTGCCGACTCATATTTTTGTTCTTCGGTTGCGCGAAAAAGATTATGTGGCAATTCCGGAAAAACGCGAGGCTAGATTGCGAAAATGGCTCACTTATTTAACGCTTTTCATCGCTTCTATCACTTGCGTAGTGGATTTTGCCACGCTCGTTTTTTACTTCCTTGATGGAGAAATTTCCGTAAGATTTATTCTTAAAGTTTTTGCCGTGGCGCTGGTTGCCGGCGGAGTGCTTTGGTACTATTTGGCTGAATTGAAACGGACAACTCCAGAAACGCCAAAGAACGCCAAATTAGCGCGGATTATCGCCTTAGTAGCCGTAATTGCCGTTATTGTCGGAGCTTTCTTTATCAGCGGTTCGCCTTTTGCCGCTCGCGACCAAAAAATAGATACGCAAAGAGAAAATGATTTACAAGGAATCCAATCGCAAATTATTTATCACTGGCAAAAGAAAGGAAATTTACCGGCCTCGCTTAACGAGCTTGCCGATTCTATTTACGGCTATAAAGCGCCAACCGACCCGGAAACCGGCGTTCCATACGAATATAAAACTACGGGTAATCTTAGCTTTGAGCTTTGTGCCACATTTTCCGCTGAAATTTCCAAAGATAATGGAGATGGAAGATATCCAATGAAAGACGACAACTACAATTGGCAACACGGCATTGGCAGAACATGCTTTGAAAGAACCATCGACCCGGCTCTTTATTCTCCAAGCAACAATCCAAAAACCGCCCCAGTCTTCCAGTAATTTCGAGTTAATAAATAAAACCCGGTACTACAACTCGATAAGAGCCTCGTTCCGATTTGTCGGGCTTGGTATTTTGAGTATACTTAAACAATAGATAAATATTAATTTAATAACTCTCTGGCGACATATTAAAATAAGACAAATTGCCATCGAGTTGTTAGTAACCGGGATGCAAGCAGTTATTTTGGCCGCCGGCGAAGGGATAAGGCTTAAACCTTTAACTGATATTATTCCCAAATGCCTTATCAAAGTCGGTAAAAAGACAATTTTAGAGCATACGCTTTCTGAATTGCCCCAAAACGTCAAAGAGGTTATTATTGTTGTTGGCCATTTAAAAGGCCAAATTAAAAAACAAATTGGCAATCATTTCGCCAATCACAATATCCGCTACATAGAGCAAACTGAACGGCTTGGCACAGGCCACGCGCTTTTCACGGCTAAAGATGCCATTGAGAACGACAAGTTTGCGGTATTAATGGGCGATAATATTTACACTAAAAAAGATATTGAAAGCTGTCTTGGCCAGAACTTAGCGCTTTTGGCGAAAGAAATGGAAGCGCCTGAACGGCTTGGAGTTTTAAAGGTTGAAAATGGCGTTCTGGTAAATGTTACGGAGAGCTCAAAGCTAGCTGCCGGTTCGCTAGTCAATTGCGGCCTTTATGTTTTAGATAAAAGAATTTTTGATTATTCCCCCGTGGAAATAAATGAAAAGGAGTATGGCTTGCCCCAGACTATCGCTAAAATGGCTGTCAGGCATCCGGTTAAAATTGTTAAGGCGACATTTTGGATGCCGATAAATACAATCCAAGATGTAAAAAGCGCCGACAAACATTTGAAAAAATTATATTCGTAAAATATCGGGCTGGCGTATGATGGTAGTACGCCTGCTTTGGGGAAAAGTATTTCGTCGGGGCGTAGTATAGTGGTAGTACACATGCTTTGGGAGCATGCAGTCCCAGTCCGATTCTGGGCGCCCCGACAAAATACTTTTCCGACAACTAAAAGTTGTCGTGGCCCGAAGGGATGCGGTCCGGGCTTGCCCCCACACCTACGCATAGGTGTGGGGGTGAAATTCCCTGCAGCCCGACATCGTCCCGCCGAAGCCTTGGCGAAGGCGGACAAAATATTTTTTTAAATTTTATGGAAGAAGCTAAAGATTGGATCGGTAAAAAAGTTAATGTAAAAATTGACCGCGCCCTAGGAACAAAACACCCAGACCCTAGATTTTCTACTATTTACCCAATTAACTACGGTTATATTCCCGGCACGCTGTCAAAAGCCGACAATGAAGAAATCGATGCTTATGTTTTAGGCCCCAAAAAACCAATTAAAGAATTTATCGGCCAGGTTATTGCCGTAATCAAAAGAGAAGATGATGAAATAAAATTAATTGTTACTGACGGCGCCGACTATGATATTGACGAGATAAAAAGAATTACTGATTTTCAAGAAAAATATCACAAATCCGTGATTGTTAAATAGGTGGCCTAACTAATTAAAATTTTATGTTTAAAATATCAATCAGACCAATAAAACTCATTGAACTGCCGCGCGTACTTTATATAACAAAACTCGCGTATAAAGTACCGTTTAAAAAGAACACGTTAATTACAAAATCCCACGAGCCTAAAAATATTAGAGAAAGTTTTTTAAATAAAGAATTTTTTGTAATTGCCGCGATTATTAAGAATAAAATCATCGGCTCAATCAGATATAAATTTGTTAAAAATAATAATTTATATTGCTATAAACTAGCCGTATTAAAAACATTTAGAAATAAAGGCGTTGGTTCTTCACTAATTAACAAACTTGAAAAAATCGCAAAAATAAAAAAGTGCCGCAAGATATTACTCGATTGCGCTCAAGAGAAAAAACTTCCCGATTATTACAAAGAGTTAGGTTTTAAAATAGACAAAGTTGAAAAACACTTAGACCATCACGACGTGTATATGTCTAAATCGGTTAAATAACAAAAAAGGCGTTTCCGCCTTCGTTTATAAATTTGCGGGCACATTAAAAGCCCTGCTGGCCGATTATCTCGGCTAATTCTCAATATGGTGAGCTCATTTCACAGTCCAAGGACCGGAACAATTCGCTCTCCCTTTAAATTTATTTGATCCGAGAATCCCTCACAGGGCTCACTATTAGTTTAACAAGGAGACATTAAGAGTCAATTAAGAGTTATCCCCCAAGCACTTACTCCAAGATATT
>JAKAFV010000016.1 GCA_021817915.1 bacterium
TTCCGGCCGGCTGTCCTCGGCTAATTAATTTTAAATCCTCTTCCGCCCAATCGCCTAAAATAGCAAGGGGCATGCCCAGCTCATTATTTAAATTGCCTTCGGATTTTCTAACTTCCCCGCGATCGCCGCCTCTTGCCGAAAGCACGGCAAAAATCGCGTCTTTGGCTGAAGTTTTTCCCACACTGCCCGTAATCCCGATTATTTGCGGTTTAAAACGCCGAATTGTAAGCTCAGCCAAAAATTTAAGATAAGATTTTAAAATTTTTAACGGTATTTTTTTCATATTTTATCAGGCGCCACATTATAATAATTAAGGATAAACTGCGCTAACTCGCGGAAAGCGGGCACGACTGTTTGCCCGGCCAGCGGGCTTCCGGAAGGCTTATCCAACCTTACAACAATAACGAATCTAGGGTCAAATGCCGGAGCAAAACCCGCGTAAGTATTTATAACTTTATCCGTATATCCTTTGCCTCCGAAATCCGGCACAAAAGCCGTTCCTGTTTTTCCGGCAACCGAATAATTCGGAATGTCGGCAATTCTATTAATCTTAACCGCCGAAACCATCATTTCCGCCACTTTTCTCGCGGTATCCGAAGAAATTGCCCTTCTAATTTCTTTTGGCTGGTCATTCGCTAAAATAACCGGTTTCATTAAAATTCCGCCGTTGGCGAGAGCCGAGACCGCGCCGGCAAGTTCTATGGGCGTTACTGCCACGCCCTGGCCGTAAGAAGCGGTGGCAAAATCAATGTCTTTGCCATTGGGGCTTTTAAGATTGTTTAAGTTGCCTCTCACTTCTCCGGGCAAAGATATTTGAGTTTTCTCGCTAAAACCGAATTTAACCAGATAATTATAAAAAACGTCTTGGCCTGTTTTCCTTTGGGCGAAAACGGCGCCGGTGTTAATTGATTTCTCTATCACGTTTGCCATTGTTTGAAGCCCGTTAGCTTTCAAATCCCAGTTCTTAATTGTCTTGCCGTTCGCGGTAAAAGAACCGGTGTCCGTGTATGTAGTGTCTGGAGTAATTTTACCGCTGTCAATTCCAGCCGCCATTGTGATCAATTTAAAAACCGAGCCCGGCTCATAAAGCGATTGGACTGTCGGATTTAAAAATGCCGAAATATCCGATTTTGAATAATTATTCGGGTCAAAATTCGGAAAAGCCGCCATTGCCAAAACTTTCCCCGTTTTTGGATCTTGGACTATCGCCGAACCCGCTTCGGCATCATATTGTTTTATAAGATTTTTTATTATTTCTTCGGCTTCCGTTTGTATGTTCGGGTCTATTGTTAAAATTAAATCTTCCCCCGATTCCGCCGAAAAAAGTTTTCCGCTTTTCATCCCGCCGTTCTTTCCTGAAAGCAAATCATTAAAATAAAGTTCCAGGCCGTATTTGCCCTCTGCCAAGCCTTTTGAATAGTCTAAAAATCCCAGAACATGCGCCGCTAAATCGCCGAATGGATAAAAACGCAAAAGACGGCTGCTAATATAAATTCCCTTAAGATTTAAATTTTTGATTTCGGCTGTTTGCTGGGAAGAGGCTTTTTCAATAATAAGCTCGTATTTATCGTTTTCTTTGTTAAATTTTCCCTTTAATTCTTCAATTGAAACGCCCGTTATCGGGCTTAATTTTTCCGCGTAAGAGGCAACCGGCTCTCCGCTCGCCTGAACCTCTACCGGAACGGCATAAACTGCCGGGTAATCTTTGTTCATGGCGGCTTGAACGGAATTGCTATTTTTATCTAAAAAATAAATATTTCCCCTTGGCGCCTCAAAGCCTCCGCTCGCTTCTTCCTGCATCTCAGCCTTGGTTAAATAATAGGCTCCTTTTTTAATTTGGACGTTATAAACGTTAAAAATTAAAAATAGAAATAGGGCGCCGAAAAAAAATATTAGTCCTTTAATCCGCCACTGCATACCCAGTAACACTACTTCAACTTAATCACGATAAATCGTGATTGGACTGGAATAATGTTTATTGATTAATCTTTTGCCTAGCAACTCGCTTCGTTTTCGCTTTTATCAAAAAGTGAAACATTGAAGTAGTGTTACTGGGCATGTTAGTAAATTAGATAATTGGTTAATTTGATAATTAGTTCGCTGTTAGCTGTTTAACCTCCCCCAATTTAACGTATTGCGGGTTTTGTTCCAAAATCAATGTTTGCGCGTTTGACGCCGATTTTAAACTATCGGTATCGGTAATCTTGTAAAAAGAGTTTTTTAACTCCGCGTTCATGACTTCCGCTTTTTGAATATCGTTTCGCGCGCTTTTTGCTTCGTGGCGGATATCAACTAGTTGATTATACAAAAATATTCCCCAAAGCGCCACGACAACGCAGACCATCATTAAAATAGAAACTAAAAAATTTGAACCATTATTGCTTTTATGAGGTTGAATTATTGTCATACTTAATTGCTCTTAATTTTGCCGACCTCGACCTTTGATTATTTTTTATTTCTTCTTGTGCCGGCACAACCGGTTTTTTTGTTAAAATCTCCGCCTGCCTGCCCGCCGAAGCCTTCTTGCCCGCCAAAGCCTTAGCGTCGGCGGGGGCGAAGGCGGGTTCGTTTTTCGCCATATCCCTAAAATAATTTTTTACCAATCTGTCTTCAAGCGAATGATATGAAATTATCACCGCCCGCCCTCCTCCTGCCAAAATGTTGTTTAAATTTCCTAATAATCTCTCCAAATTTCCCAATTCGTTATTAACATAAATCCTTAACGCCTGGAAAACCTTGGTTGCCGGACGCGTTTTGCCCCGGCGCGGAATAATATTTTCCACTATTCCCGCCAGTTCAAATGTTGTTTTTATCCGTTTTTTCCTTCTTTTTTCAACAATTTCCTTCGCGATTCTCCTTGAATTTCTTTCTTCACCGTATTTCCAAAATATATCCGCCAGCTCTTTTTCGCTTAAACTGTTTATTATTTCCCCCGCGCTTAGCTCTCCGCTTTCTGGATTAAATCTCATATCAAGAATTTCGTCTTTCTGAAAACTAAATCCCCTGCCCGCAGCCTCCAACTGGTCTGACGACAAACCCAAATCAACGATTAATCCGTTTGCTTTCGGCAGTTTATTTTTTTTCAAAATTTCCGGAATGTCGGCGTAATTGCCCTGAACAATTTTTATAGCCCTTAGTTTTGAGTTTTGAGTTCTGAGTTTCTTTTCAAAATCTTCTATCGCATTTTTGTCTTGGTCTATTCCTAAAAACACTCCTTCTGGCGAAATCTTTTTTAAAATTTCAACCGCATGCCCGCCTCCGCCCAATGTCCCATCTATGAAAAACTCTCCAGGCACAGGACTTAAAATTTCAATCGATTCTTTTAAAAGTACAGGCTTATGCATTTTGGATAATTAGTAAATTGGTTAATTTGTTAATTTGTTTTATTGGTAATTAAATTTTACCAATTATCCAATTCACTAAATCCCTAATTCACTTAACTTTTCCGCTATCTCGTCTGACTGGCTTTCAGTTTTCGTTTTATATTGCTTCCAGCTTTCCGCATCCCAAATTTCAAAACGGTTATACAATCCAGTTATCACCGATTGTTTTTTCAGCCCGGCGTATTCGCGCAAATAATCGGGAATTAAAATTCTGCCCTGTTTATCCAACTCAACATCAGCCGCGCCGGCAAGCATCAATCTTGTAAAAGCCCGCGAGTTCGCTTGCGCCAATGGCAACGAAATTAATTTCTGCGCGAGTATTTCCCATTCTTTAGAATCAAAAACAAAAAGACAGCGGTCTAACCCGCGAGTAATAATCGCTCCGGCCGTTAATTTATTTCTAAACTTCGCCGGCACCGCGATTCTCCCTTTATTATCTAAATTGTGGCTAAATTCTCCGATAAACATAAATGCGATTCTAAACTACGAATTCATCCGAATCTACAAATGAATCCGAAAATAATTTTTTAAAAATGAGCTGATATTGGTTCCCGAAATCCCGCAATCAAAAATAAAGCAATAAAGTGAAGCAAGTTGTTTGAGAAAAGTGTCTCGCAGGCTGAGCGGGCATGGTTTCCCGCAAAGCGGGAAGAGCGAAGCCGAGAGCAAGCGCAATTTTCACGCTGGGAAAATTGATAGCGTCTTTTCGAGAATAACTTGCGAAACAATCTTATCCCCCACATTGAGTACTTATCCCCATAGTTATCCACATTCCCCCACTTATGTTTAATTCTGCCCTATTTATTGCCTCAGGTCAAACACAATTAAGTAAATCTAAAATTTTCAGGCAAATAAAAAACCCTTTTAAATAAAGGGTTTTTCTAAAATCTATTAAGGAATTATTAACAAGTTTTCCCCAACAAATACATTTTCCGCTTTTTTTCGGGGAATTTTTCTATGGCGTATCTCAGCATTGTCCGTGGCATGGTTTTATAATGTTTTTTGAGAAACTTTTCTTCCTGCGCCAAATTTCTTTTCCCTATTTCCCGAAGCATCCACCCAACCGCCTTATGAATCAAATCATGTTTGTCGTTTAAAAGTATTTTGGAGATTTTTAATGTATCTTCAAACTGGTTTTGCCTGATAAAAGCGAAAGTTGAAATTATCGCAATTCTTTTTTCCCAAAGATTTTTAGATTCCGCCAGCCTATACAATGTATTTGTAGATTCGTATGCATTCGTAGATTTGAATCGATTTGTAGATTCGCATGAATTCGTAGTTTCGCATCGGTTCAGATACTCGCCGACTATCTTCGACGCGGACAAATCAACCAAATCCCAATTATTTATATATCTCGTATTTTTCAAATAAAAATTAAAAATCTCTCGCGCCCTTTCTTGTTTATCTCTCTCAATCTTTTGCCGATCATTTAAAGCGCTGTGATATATCACAGCGTCATTGCGCCATAATTTAATGCTATGATGCATCATAGCATTATTTTGTCGCGCATCTTTGATGTTATGCGATCGCATAACAGACTGAAATTGATAAATTAAAATTCTAAGGGCAGCGGCGCGTTCTTCGTGGATTTTAGATTTCAGCAATTTCTCTATATCTCTAATACTTATATCTTTATGCCTATAAGCTACTTCCTTTATTTGCGCTGAAGTTAAGCCCAAAAATACATCGCCTTCAGCGTATTCCCCCTTCCCGGTCTTAAAAAACCCCTGAAGGAGTTTTGCCCTTTTGGGGTTGGATTTTGATTTAAGCTGTTTGCGGAGCGATAAAAGATTATGCATATTTTATTTCTCTCTGGTTATTTCAAGCACGGAATCAAGAATAGACGGCAATTCTTTTATGTCCGCCTCGCCGTTAATATGGCCCTTATTATGCTCTATTATAATTTTCGCGCCGATTAATTCTTTCCAGCGCGTTTGGTTTTCCGGAACAACAAACGGGCCGTCATCCGAAAAAATCGCGATGGCGCGGTTAACCGCCTCGCAGATTTTCTTGTCATCCCGCGGTTCGTTAACCCACGGCCCGGCAATCCGCTGTTCTTCTTCCGTCTCCAAATTGCGCAAATTATACCAGCCAGCCACAAAAACCGCTCCGCCGATTTTCACGCCCTCGGGCAAAGTCTGTAAATACCTGATAATCGCCTGGCAACCGATGGAATGCCCGACAAAATAAGTGTTTTCATCCGCCTTGCCGACAAGCTGGGATATAAAAGGAATCCATGTTTCAATTTTCGGCTCTCCGGCATCCGGCATTGCGGGAACAAAAACTTCAAAACCCCTGCCCTCCAGCTCTTTTTTAAGCCATGGAAACCAGCCCTCTTCGGGATATCCGTCCCAGCCGTGAATTATAAAAACTCTTTTCATATTATTAATTTCTGCCAATTTTGTTTATAGTATTGATATTTTTTGCCAAACTCTTCTTTTGATGTCGGTTCTATACCCAATTCCTGCAGTTTATCTTTAAGATACGTGAATACTTTTTCTTTATCCGCTTCGGTTGCCATTTTTTCCAGCTCAATAATATGGCCATACCCTTTCGTATAATCCAACGCCACGTCTATATCGCCCCATTTAAAAGAATTTCTTGTGCGAAACCATTTGATTTGCGCTTTATAGCCAAGCGCTAAAAATAATTGTTCCAATTTATCAAAATCTTCTATACCAAGTTTAACTTCAATTTCTTCCCGGTGCTCGTCGTGAATCTGCCCTTTTTTAAGCCAGATTTTGGAATATTTGCTGTTTTTCTGTATCCGCAAATCTTGCGGACAATCAAAATAATAAGTAATTTGCTCGTCTTCGCCCAAAAACTCCGCGTCTTTTTTAAAACGTGCAACCAGCTCTTTGTGCTGGCTTTCAGTTATAAAACTCCTTATTTCACATTCGATGTTGAGTTGCATAGATTATTTTTAGAATCGGATTTTAATTTAAGCTGTTTGCGGAGAGACAAAAAGGACTGCATTTAAAAAATCTGCGTTAATTAAAAATACCTATCGCATCTACATTCAAAATTCTCCCATATGACTCTATGTCACCGACCCGAACAAAAGTTGGCATTCCAACATAACAATTTTGATTTACAAGTATGGCAACACCACCAGAATTACCATGTTCCATTTTTGCCGAAGTAATATAATAGTTACCATCATATCCTGATATTATCCCTTCTGTAGGAGTAATATCGTTTTGCGATCCACCTACGGGATATCCAAGAATCACTATATCATCACCTACCGAGGTCGCTATTTTTCTACAAACCATATAATTATTAGTTTTTGATGAAATTAAATTTTTGATGTAGTTATCTGGACTATTTACTTTTAAAATCCCTAAGTCGATATTTTCACTAAAGTTGAAAGCTAATTCAAACGAATAGATAGTATTATTCCCGGGTAATTGAAAATTGCACTTTGTTAAACTTTGACCCGAATTATCAATCAAAATGTGTTTATTTGTAACAACGTAAATTCCATTATCTGATTTAGAATCTGTCAAAAATCCTGACCCGCTTAAATAATTTGAACCAAAATTGCATTCTATATAAACTACAAATGGCCTCCATTTTGCAATAATTGACGGTAAGTCTGGCCGATTTACATATTTAGATTTAATATTATCTAAAATTTCTTTGATATTTTTAAGGTCGGCTTGTAAGCTATCTAAATTTAACTTAAAAGTATCAACATTGGACTGCAAACTAATATTTTTTTGTTCTAAATTATTTATATTATCTTTTATAAACCCTAAATTATAAATTATATAAATAAAAACCACGCATAAAATTATAGAAAAAATTAATAAACATGATTTTATAGAATTATTCATTTCGTGGGCGCACGTGGGATTAATTTGTTTTCTCTTGCTGGATAAATATTTTTCGTAATGCAGGCTCTTGCATTACTGCATGACTTGCTCCATACACAATGAAAGCTCGTTTATGAGTTTCCATCGCCTTGGCTATATCGCTTACAATTTTTCTATCTCTGAATGCCGAAGACTCTTCGCTAATACGATTTAATACTGTTTGTTTATCTTTCTTTTCTTTCCAGGGTATCGGGTCAATGCGGTCAGCCGTATTTTTGTCATTTTCAACATCTATGGCCTCGCCACAAATTTGCTCGCCAAGTTTTATCGCGCGTTCATACGAATAATCAAAATCTTTCCAATTTGTCGCTTGCACAAATTGATCAATAAACCCCTGGGCATATTGCCTAAATCCTTGTTTATTCATTTGGCGATTGTATTGCGGAAGCATGTGAAAAATATCCCACGCAAATATCTGTT
>JAKAFV010000017.1 GCA_021817915.1 bacterium
TATTTTATTGGGCTTACAGCATAAAAAGCCCGTTAAACATCGGCGTTCGCCACATTCTTCCCACTCTGCCGTTTATTTACATTTTAACCGCTTCAGGGATCAAAAGATGGTTTAATAACGGCGGTTCAAGCCAAAGAGAAAGCTTTGAATCAAAAATCAAAAGTTTCAAAAATGATATTTTAAAAATTTCCATTAAAGGAGTTTTTGTCGGCGCAATCGTTGTTTGGTATCTTGCCGAAACATTGCTCGTCGCTCCTAATTTTATTTCGTATTTTAATGAATTTACCGGCGGAACCAAGAACGGCTATCAATACGTAACTGATTCAAACTACGATTGGGGGCAAGACCTTGCCAAGTTAAAAAGTTTTATAGCGAAATGGGAAAAGGAGAATAACGCGAAAATAGATAAAATCGCGGTTGAATATTTCGGCGGAGGGAGCCCGACGTATTATCTAGACGGCAAATTTAAACCTTGGCAATCATCAAAAGGCAATCCAGCCGATGCCGGCATACACTGGCTCGCGGTTTCAATAAACAACCTTCAAGGCGCTTTGGGCAAGCTTGCCCCAGGCCAACAACGCAAACCCGAAGACGAATACCAATGGCTTCAAAAAATAAAAGACCCGTACCAGCCGGATTATAAAGCGGGAACTTCTATATTTATTTATAAGATATAGACAAGAGACATAAGAAATAAGATTTAAGACATAAGAGATAAAAATCTGGACTATCTACGTCTTAATTCTTAAACCTTAAATCTCTACTGTGGCTTGTAATACGCCCTGTTTTCCACCCTAAGGTCAATATATTCTATCTTTTCCAAGCCGATTTTTTTTAAATCGTTAATTGCCGCTAAAGCGAATTCCGGGTCAAATCTCAAACTGAAATATATTTTCGGCAATGAAGATTGCTGTTTTTCAAAAATTATTTCTTGCAGGGCAAGATTTTCTAATTTTAAAGCCCGTATGCCAAGGCCGGATCTTTCAAGAACATTAAATATTTTTATCGCATTAGGCGTTAAATTTTCATTAAGAATAAAATCTCCTAGTTTTAAATTCCTGCCGGAAAAATCATCCACTTTATTAATGGCATTTCCTTCAAGCTCCGGCGCCATGGCAAAAAGAACGCCGTTTTTATCAAACCACCAGCATGACTTTGTTATTTGCTGTTCAGTGCTTGTGCCATTTGTTATTAATTGTTGGTTGTTAGTTGTTAGTTGATTTTGGCACCAAACTCCAAATCTCTCCCTTAATTTTACGCTAATCTCAACCGTTCTTTCGGCATAATCTTTTTTCATGCTAATTTCTTCAATTTCGGGGCTTTTAGAAAATTTCGCTAAACCGCCTTCTGTCCAAATTAAAATATTATCCGCGCCTAAAAATTTTGTTATTTTTGAGCGATTAGCAAAAAAATCTTTTAGTTCTCCAGCAAGCTTATCTGTGTCTATTTGCTTAACCGCGATATTTGCCTGAACAACGCTTAAATTCTTTATTTTCGGCAATGGCGAATAAGCTATCGCGTAAAAAATCCCTCCCAATAAAATCAAAAAACCCGCCACGCCGGCGATGATTTTATACTTCCGAAATTTCCTATCATCCTTTTTATATTTTTTATCAAAATTTATATAGGTATGGGGAGTCATTTTAATTTTTTAAAATTCTTTATTTTTACCCTATTTTTTCTACCCCCATATACCCCCGCAAAACTTCGGGGACTAAGATTAAGCCATCTTTTTGCTGATAGTTTTCAATAATAGCAATAAGCATTCTGCCGATGGCAAAAGCGGTTCCATTTAAAGTGTGAATAAACTTATTTGTTTGCTGTTTATCTTTGTATCGTATATTCAGCCGGCGCGCCTGGAAATCGGTGCAGTTTGAAGTAGAATGGGTTTCGCGGTATTTGTTTTCGTTTGGAACCCAAGTTTCAACATCATATTTCGCCGCCGCGGGAGAACCCAAATCGCCGGTACAAATTTTCAAAACATGGTAGGGCAATTTAAGCGCCTGCATAAGCTCTTCTTCAATACCCAAAATCAATTCATGTTCCTGTTTTGAATTTTCAGGGTTGCAAAAGCTAAACATCTCAATTTTATCAAACTGATGGACTCTCAAAATGCCTTTTGTATCTTTGCCGTATGAACCCGCCTCGCGCCTGAAACAAGTTGAAAAACCGACATACCTTTTCGGCAAATCTTTTTCGTCAAAAATTTCGCCAGCGTGCATTGGCCCGATAGACTGCTCGGAAGTGCCCACTAAATACAAATCGTCTTTTTCCAAAAAATAAGTTTCGTCTTGGTCTTCATGGCGGTCAATATAACCCATGGCCTTCATCATTTCGCTTTTTATCATTACCGGCGGAACTACCGGAACAAAACCATGCTTGCCCGCGATTTCCATCGCCAGTTTAACCAAAGCGAATTCCAGCATAGCCGCTCCGCCTTTAAGATAGCCAAATCGGCTGCCGCTGGTTTTGGAAGCGGTCTCCGTGTCTATGATGCCGAGATTTCCTCCCAGCTCCATATAATCTTTTGGCGTAAAATCCCATTTCGGCAAATCACCGACTTTTTTTATCTCGACGTTTTCGGAATCGTCTTTGCCAACCGGAACGTCATCAAAAGGAAGATTAGGAAATTTATTTAAAGCTTGTTTTCTTTTTTCTTCGGTAGAACGCAAACTATCTTCCAGCGATTGGATTTTTTCTTTTAAGGCTTTTGCTTCTTCTATTTTTCTTTCTTCGGACAATTTTTTCTGCTGAGAGCGCAGGCTGTCCGTTTCTTCGGTTAATTTCCGCCACTCTTCGTCTATCGCTAAAAATTCATCAACTAAAGACTCGGGGTAATTTTTCTTTTTTATCCCCTCTTTAACGATTTCCGGATTTTGGCGGATTAAATTAACGTCTAACATTTTATTTATTAATTAAATTAGTATATTCGTAATAAATTCGTTATTCGGTGATTTATGTTATTTTGAGTATTTTATACTTTATTTTGCCCGAAGGAGCGTCCATTTCCACCATATCGCCTGATTTTCGGCCTAAAAATGCCCTTCCCAAGGGCGATTCATTGGAAATCAGGTTATCCTCGGGTTTGGACTCTCTTGAGCCCACAATCGTATAAACAACGGTTTTCACGCCTTTTTGAGCTTCAACTGTTGAGCCTACGCCGATAATATCTTTGTTTGAGCTTTTTTTAATAATAACCGCTTCTTTAAGCGAATCTTCAATTTCAAAAATTTTTGTTTCCAATTTTGCCTGCGCGTCTTTAGCGTCGGAATATTCCGAGTTCTCGCTCAAGTCGCCGTAATCTTTGGACTTTTTAAGCCTATCCGCTATTTCCATCCGGCCTTCAATTTTAAGCCGTTGAAGTTCTGTTTTTAATTCTTCGTACCGTTCTTTTGTTAAATAAGTTTTCATGATTTAATTTTATATTTATTTGTTATCATCCACCATTTTATTTTTAAAACTTCTAATAAGACGTAAATATAAGTTATCGGCTTAATTCCCGAACCCGGAGCGCTTATGAAGACTGCGGGAATTTCTTTTATTTTATATCCCATCTTTTTGGCAAGAGACAATATTTCAACGTCAAAACCCCAATGCTTAATTTTTGAAACGGAAAAAACCTTTTCCGCAACTTCGGCTTTGAAAATCTTCAGCGGGCATTGAGTATCCCACAAACCCGGCAATAAAAGAGTTTGAATTATTAAATTCCCGATATTCCCCGCCAATCGCCTATACCAAACTTGATTTTCATGCGCGCCCTTAACGTCGCGCGACCCAATGACTACATCAACATCGCCGCTGAAATGTTTTAAAGCATTTATAATTTGGTCAAATGATATTGAATTATCGGCGTCGGTAAATGCCCTATATTCTCCCGTTGCCTTAAGCATCCCTTCTTTAACTGCCAAGCCCTTGCCCTTTGCTTCCAATTTAACCAATTCTAAATTTTTAATAATATGCGACAATCTTTCAACTACTTCAGAAGTAGCATCTTTTGAATTGTTATCAACTACGATAATTTCATACTCAAAATTAATCTTTTCCAAATACTTATTAATATCAACTAATGTCGGGGGCAAACGTTTTGCCTCGTTATAAGCCGGGATTATCAAGGATAAATATGGTTTCATAAGAATTGATTATATAATATTGTAATAGAAAAGCAATAATAAAAATGCCGCGCTCTCTTCTCTCTCAAGAAGCGAACGCGGCGTTCTGCTGTCGGCCGGAAAGGTAGTCAGACAAGACCAAGAAGTTTAACTACACCTCCAGCGAAAATGAGCCATAAGAGCTGGACAAACCCATATGATATCCATAAAACAATGGATATCATAATAAGGACTGGCCAGATTACTGTGGCCACAAAAAAATCTATAATGTCTATCACTCGCGTACTCTTTTGGAGAGAATGGTCAGAATCGGAAGACCTCCATGGTCCAACCGCCGCCTTGCAAATCCAGACCGACGACGATTTTTCGCAAGGGATATTCACCACATTTAGATAGAATGTCCCAATTACCCAACCGATATTAAGATAAACAGTAATCCCGACAACAATCAAAAGAATTTTTTTCATATTCTATCTCCTTTCAGCCAAATATTTTATTTTTTAGCATTACATCTTAATGATAAATGCCCTTTTGAACTGTTATAAGTTTATCACAAATTTACTAATTTGTCAATACTTTTGACCCCGTTCGGTAATCACAATTGTGTGCTCAACCCCCACACCTAATATGGCTTAAATTACCTTTTAAGCGCTTTTAGCGCCTAGCCACATTAGGTGTGGGGGTCAAAATGGACTTTTATATTTTTGTCAAAACGGTATGCCCTTTTTTTGTAATAGCTATTGTATGCTCGAAGTGCGCGGACAACCCGCCGTCAGCCGTTGCCCAGCTTTCATCGGGCCTTTGAATAATTTTCCAGGAACCGATTGAAAGCATCGGCTCAATCGCCAAAACCATGCCTGGTTTTAAAACCATTCCCCTGCCTTTATCGCCAAAATTGAAAATTATCGGGTCTTCGTGCAATGCCAAGCCCGTACCATGGCCCGTTAATTCCCTAAGCACGCTTAATTTATTTTCCCGCGCCACTCTTTCAATGGCATAACCGATATCGCCTAAAGCATTGCCAGGCTTAGCAACTTTTAATGATTTTTCAAGAGCAGTTTTTGTGGCTTTTATTAAAATTCCGGCGCTTTTCGAAATTTTTCCCAAACCGACGGTTGTTGCCGAATCGGCAAAAAAACTTTTTCCAGCTTCGCGGTACTCAACGCCGAAATCAATTTTTAAAATATCTCCCGATTGAAGTTTGTAATTGTTCGGCAGGCCATGAACAACGACGTCGTTAAGCGAAGCGCAAATTGAAGCGCCAAAAGGCCTTGAAGCGGCATCCGGCTTGTAGCCCAAAAATGCCGGCTGAACGCCGTGCTTTTTGGATAATTGATAAGCAAGATTATCCAAATGCTTTAGAGAAACGCCTATTTTAACTTCTTTCTCCAAAATTTTAAGAATTTTCGCTAAAATATTGCCGGCAATGGCAATATTTTTTATTTCTTTTGGAGATTTTAAAAGATTTGCCATTCCCAGTAATTCAACTTCAAATGGCAAAAATTTATATTGAATTTCGCCAAGTTTGAAGTTTTTTTAATAAATATCTTTAATTAATAATCTTTGGTTTTATTGAAAATTTTTGCCTACGTTATGTTCTTTTAGCCTTTTCTTCAAGTTATTAGTATAACCTATGTAATGCCCATCGTCCTTAACGCTGAATAACACATATACATAAAAGAACATCGTTGAAGTTGAATTACTGGGCATTAATTAACTTTAGAAAAAATCGTTTTATGGATTTTATAAGGCACGGGCGTACCGTCAATTTTAAAGATTTTATATTTTCTTTTTTTAAGCTCAATTAAAATTGGCGTTGTGCGATTTTTATATTCATCCAGCCTTTTTATAATACTTTCTTTGTTGTCGTCTTTTCTTTTAATAATTTCTCCTCCGCAAAACGGGCAGGAATCAATTTTATATTTTTGGATCATAAAAGGGCTTTTACAAACGGAACAGGTTAATCTGCCGCTTGTTCTTTTAAGGGATTCTTTCAGCGGGATGTCCAGCACAAAAGTAAAAACATTTTCCTTTCCGTAAGATTTGCTCAAAACATCCATTAAGCCTGTTTTGTTTTTCGGATTTTCACCCTGATTATAGCCAAAAGCTTCGTACAGGCTGCGCGGAGAACCACTTAAAACAATTCCCTTTTTAAGAATGGCTGTTTTTTTAACAATCTGGGAAAATATTTTTAAAATCCACGACGGCGTATTAAGAGCTCCCGCTTCATTTAATTTGCGTTCTCTTTGGATTATTTTGTCGTTTTTTGACGCCGGGTCGTAAAGAACAGACCTAAGATAGCTACCGCTGTCAAAATGAAAGAGGTCGAATTTTTTAGCGATAAGTTCCGCCTGAGTTCCTTTTCCAGACCCCTGCGGACCCATTATTATGATAGCCTTCATAAATTATCAATTATCAATTCGCAATTATCAATCAAGTATCAATTTATAAATTATCAAACACTTGAAAATTGGTAATTGAAAATTGAAAATTCGCTTATATCTCCTCGTATTCCCTCATTATTAATTGGGAATTAACTTGCCTGATTGTTTCAAGAGCGACTGAAACGACAATCAAGAGAGCGGTACCGCCGATTGTCAAAATTTTAATGCCCGTCGCCATTTGAGTAAGATTCGGCAAAACGGCAATAAGCCCTAAAAATATAGCGCCCGAAAGAGTCAAACGGTTTATTATTTTTGAAAGAAAATCTGTGGTTGAATCGCCCGGCCTTATGCCAGCAACAAATCCGCCTGAACGCTGAAGATTTTTTGATATTTCTTTCGGGTCAAAAGTGACGGCGGTATAGAAATAAGTGAATATCACAACCAAAAAGAAATAGAAAGCGCTGTAAAGATATTGATTATTAAAAAGATAATTAACCCAGCCTGTCAGCGTAAGCGATAAATCCCTGGAAAAAATCGCCATTGCTTGCGCTATAAATTGCGGAAAAAGCAAAATTGAAATGGCAAAAATTATCGGAATAACTCCCGCTTGATTGACTTTAAGCGGAAGATAGCTTGAAGCCCCGCCGTACATTTTCATTCCTCTTACTCTCTTGGCGTAGGCTATCGGTATTTTTCTTTCGCCTTCATTTATAAAAACTACTCCGGCAATTACCAGAACCGCCAGAATAGCGAAGACCAAATAAGTCGGCAATGTTTCCGCCGTGTATGAAAAGAACGCCTGGCCTATTGTCGCCGGAAGCCCGGCAACTATGCCCGCGAAAATTATTAAAGAAATTCCGTTGCCAATTTTATGCTCTGTGATAAGCTCGCCAAGCCAAACCAAAACCATCGTTCCGGCGGAAACAATAATAACGTTTTTAATCAAATCAAACATCGCCATTTGAGGAACAACGCCTTGAGAAACCAACAGGTTTAAAAATCCGTAAGCTTGGAGCCCTGCCAAAGGAACGGTAATATATCGCGACCAGCGATTAAATTTGGCTTTCCCAGCTGCCCCTTCTTCGTAATACATTTCTTTCAAATTCGGAAAAATCATTGTTAAAAGC
>JAKAFV010000018.1 GCA_021817915.1 bacterium
GCGTCTTCGACATATAAAAATTCACGGATGGCTTTTCCGGTGCCCCAGCAAATCAAAGATGGAGCATTGTCTCGTTTGGCTTCAAAAAAACGGCGAATAAGCGCAGCGACAACGTGCGCGCGGTTAAAGTCAAAAGTGTCGCCTGGACCATAAAGATTGGTAAGAGTGACGCTGATAGAGGGAAGGCCGTATTGTTTGTAATACGCCCGTCCGCCAAGCAATAGCGCGCGCTTCGAAAAGCCATATACTTCTACGCTTTCATGCATGGGCCCATTCAAAAAATCTTCTTCTTTAAAATCGCCCGCTAGTTCGCCCGGATAAGCGCAAGCCGAGCTGATATTAGTCAATTTTCGCGTTTTTTCAGCGGCGCACGCAAAAAGTATGTTTGTGGCCATACGAACATTTACATCGAACACGTCAGCGGGATAAAGCCGGTTATAGCCAATGCCTCCTACTTTTGCCGCCGTGTGTATGACAAACGTCGGCTTATTTGCGGAAAAATACGCAAGGGTGGCTTGTTTGTCTGTAAGGTCTAGTTCTTTGTGCCCTGGAGTAAGAATAATTGCGTTTGGATAATATTGGGGCGCAACTTTTTTAACCCAAGAACCGAGAAACCCATTGCCTCCTGTTATGAGTAATTTTTCTTGCGGTTGATCCATATTGCTTATAATATATCCTAAATTTGCGGCAAATTAAAGTGGATAATATTTATTTAAAAACGCGGTCATAACTTTCTAAAATTGCGGGATGAACGCGCATTTTGATTAAATCTTGCCGGGAAAATTCTTTAAGGCCGGCGCCTTCTTTATATTCTGCCGTGTCCAAAGAAGATGCCGCCCGAGCCCGCTCTTTTTGAGTTAATTCGACAACAAAATCAAAGCCTATGGCGTGGTAGCCAAGATTTTGCGGTTTTTGCTGCCTTTCATTAAAAATAAAATTCTGGATGTTTATAAATTTAAATCTAGATGTGGAGAGTTTAAGCCCGGTTTCTCGTTCAAAACAACGCCGGACAGACTCTTCAAAAGTTTCGCCGGCAAAAGTCCGCCCGCCAATATACCACCATTGGCCGGCGGCTGGTTTAGCGCGGCGTTTTGCCAAAAACACTGTTTGTTTTTTGCGGTCTATAATTAACGCGTCTGTGCAGACTAATGCAAGAGATTGGGTTATTTTAGAGTATTCTTTTTCGGAAAATCGAATCGGAGCAAAACGCGAGTTTCCGCGCTGGCGATAATTTGAAGGCTCTTTAATAAAATCGCGGTTATTTGTTTTATTTTTCATGGCGTGATATTTTAAGTATAATTAATAAGATAAAATCGCGCAATCTATTATTTGCTATGGCTATAAAAAATGGGCTAAAATTTAAATTGTTTTCTTTAGTGGCGAAAATAACCCGGGTAATTCATCCGTTTGGCACGGAAAGATTTTTAAGGTTAATTTATCATCCCGACAAGAGGGCGAGCGACTATTTTCAAACTATTATCAGATATGACAAAGACCTTAAAATTAACATAAATAGCTCTTCCTTTATTGAGTGGCGCATATTTTTTTACGGTTTTTATGAGATAGAAGTAGTTAAAATTATTAAAAAATTAATAAAGTCGGATTTTATTTGTTTTGACGTGGGGGCGAATATTGGCGCGTATAGTTTGGTTATGGCTAAAAATTGCGGCAAAGTTTTCGCGTTTGAACCGCGCCCCGTTGTTTTAAAAAAATTTTTAGATAATTTAGCTTTGAACAAGCTGAATAATGTTATTGCCGTCCAAATGGCAATTTCGGATTTTTCCGGACAATCAAAACTTTATTTCAATAAAAATGATTCTAACCAAGGCACGGCAAGCCTTAATGAATCGGCAGGGGAAAAATTAGAGAATATTCAAGTGGAAGTAGCGACTATTGATAAGTTCGTAGAGAAAGAAGGCATTAAACGGCTTGATTTGATAAAATCCGATACTGAAGGCAATGATTATAGAGTTTTGCTTGGAGCTAAGAAAAGCATTTTTCGTTTTCGGCCGTATCTCTTATTTGAATATGAAGCGGCTAGCTGGAACAAGGCAGGTTTTAACTTAAAAAATTTAAAAGAACTTTTGTCGCCTTTAAACTACGATTATTTTGAGATAGGGAGAAATGGAGTTAAGCAATTAGACCAATCCGTCCTTTATGCTAATATTCTTGCCGTTCCAAAATAATATTATTTGGCGAAAATTATCCACACAGCGGGGGCTTGTGGAGATTCGTAATCATTGTTATAATCTTTTAAACATTTTTATCTTATGGACGAAGTTTATAAAACAATAAGCGCTTGCAGATTTTGCGGTTCTAAAGAATTAGAACCGATTCTTAATATTGGAGACCAATACGCGGTTAATTTTGTGGATGATGATACGAAAGAGCAACCGCGTTCGCCCCTTGAACTGGTTTTATGCGATAAAAACAAGGGCGGTTGCGGACTTTTACAGTTAAAACATACCTTTAGCCAATCGGTGATGTATAAGCAATATTGGTACCGTTCCGGCGTTAATAAAACAATGACGGATGAACTTCGTAGTATTGCTGAAAAAGCAGAATCTTTAATAGATTTAGCTTCTGGAGATTTTGTTATTGACATTGGTTCAAACGACAGCACTCTTCTTAGAAGCTATACGAAACAAGGGATTAAGCGCGTTGGTTTTGAACCGGCAAAAAATTTAATGCCGTATGCCGAACCGGGCGTTAATAAAGTCATAAATGACTTTTTTAATTATAAAAATTGGCAAGATAATTTCGGCGAAGCCAAAGCCAAAATTATAACCGCCATTGCCATGTTTTATGATTTGGAAGACCCGAATTCGTTTGTGGCAGACGTGGCGAAATGTTTGGATGGCGAAGGCGTTTTTATAGTTCAGCAAAATTATCTTCCGTACATGCTCGAAAGAAATGTGATAGATAATGTTTCTCACGAACATTTAAGCTATTATTCTTTGACCACGTTTAAAAATGTTTTAGAGCGCCATGGATTTGAAATCTTTGACGTAGAATTAAACGATGTTAATGGGGGCAGTATGAGAACATATGCGAGACGCAAAGGAGCCGGCAAAACAATAAAGTCGCCGGCAGAAGGAATTAAGAGAGTAGAAAATATTTTATTAGACGAAGAAAAGAAAGGGCTTAATGATAAAAAAACTTATGAAGATTTCGCGGCAAGGGCAAACACCATAAAAGAGAATTTGTATGATTTTATAAAAAAAGAAGTTAGCGCTGGTAAAAAAGTTTATGTTTATGGCGCTTCCACGCGCGGCAATTCTTTGCTCCAATTTTGCGGGCTTGACCATTCGCTTATCACCGCCGCCGCCGAAAGAAATTCTGATAAATGGAACAAGAAAACCGTTGGCACGTTAATCCCGATTATTTCAGAGGAGCAGGCGAGAAATGAAAATCCTGACTATTTTCTGATACTTCCTTGGCAATTCTTGAAAGAATTTATTTTACGGGAAGCTGACTTTTTAAAAAAAGGAGGGAAGTTTATAGTCCCCCTGCCGCAATTTAAAGTTATAGACGCGTCTTATCTTCAATGAAAAAAGCTTTTATAACAGGGATTACCGGCCAAGATGGATCATATCTTGCTGATTTATTAGTGGAAAAAGGCTATGAAGTTCATGGCTTGGTAAGGCGAATCGCTTCAGAGAGCCAAGACGAAAGATTCTCAAGAATAAAACATTTATTGGCCGCTGATAAAATAAAAATTCACTACGGCGACGTTACTAGCTATCCGCTTTTATGGCGCCTTATTTCTTTAATTCAGCCCGATGAAGTTTATCACTTAGCCGCCCAAAGCAACGCCGTAATTTCTTTAGAAGATGATTTTGGCGCGTTCACGACAAATGCCTTAAGCGTTCATAGCATTTTATCGGCCATCAAAGAATTGAAACCGGAATGCCGTTTCTTTTTTGCCGCCACGGCTGAAATGTATGGCGATGTCGCAACAAGCCCGCAAGACGAACAAACGCCGTTTTGCCCAAATACGCCTTATAGTATTTCTAAAACAGATGGTTATTTTTTCACAAAAATGCTTAGGGAAAGATATGGCCTTTTTACCTGCGCGGGAATTATGTTTGCTCATGAATCGCCGAGAAGGGGGTTTGATTTTGTGACAAGAAAAATCACTTCTACGGCCGCAAAAATAAAAGCGGGGTTGGAAGATAAATTAGTGCTGGGCAATTTAAATTCAAGGAAAGATTGGGGTTTTTCAGGGGACTACGCAAAAGCGATGTGGATGATGCTTCAGCGGGAAAAACCGGATGACTTTTGCATTGGAACGGGCATAAGCCACAGCGTGAAAGAATTTGTAGAAAAGACTTTTGCCATTCTTGATTTGGATTGGCAAAAATACGTTACGACTGATCAAAAATTTTTCCGTCCGCTTCCGCCGTTTGAAATTGTGGCGAATCCCAAAAAAGCGAACGAAGTTCTTGGTTGGAAGCCAGAGATTTCGTTAGACTCCTTAATAAAGGCAATGGTGGAAAATGACCTCGCGCTTATCTCGTCCAAATAACGTTAAATAAACATTAGATCAAGTTTGAATACGGAACGCTTGCGAGCTTCATTTTGAATGCCCTAACTAACTCATCAATGCCGTCATCAATTGATATGTCAATTGAAAAACCGGTCTTGTTTATTTTTTCGTAAGAAACTTCATAGTCGCGCTGGTCCGGGTCATGGCCAACCGGAGCGAAATGCGCGTGAAAATCGGTTTTCTCTTTAATTTTATTAATTAGAGCTTCTTTTGATAAATTCATTGATTCGTGGCCAACATTGTAAATGTTGTCTTTCATTTCGTTAATACGTTCGAGAACAAATAAAAATGCTTTTGCCATGTCCCTCACGTGAATAAATGTGCGTCTAAAATCCTTTTCGTATACAGCAATAAATTTTTCATGAACTGCTCTATGGGCAAAATCATTGGGGAGCAGGTCTAAGCGAAGGCGAGGCGAAATGCCGAATCCTGTTGCGAACCGATAAGCGATGCAATTTCCCTTTTCAAGGAATTGTTTTTCCGCAGCGGTTTTTGTTTCGCCATACAAAGATAACGGATTAAGGGGCGTTTCTTCGGTACATATGCCGTCAACTTTGCCATAATTGCTTCCGGTAGAAGCAAATATAATAGCCTGGTCTTTGCTTCTAAGCTTATTAATAAGCTTGCTTGCTTCAAGATTAACGCTTTTTGCTAGGTCGGGATGCATTCGACAAGCTGGTTCGCCTACAATGGCGGCAAGATGCACAATCGCATCGGCATTGTTAATTGCGCTTTTCATCACTGCTTCGTCCCTTGTATCGCCGAGAATGAAGTGAAAATTTTTAGCCAAAGCATTCCCAAGAAGGCTGTCTTGGTGGTACATCAAATTATCAACAACCGTAACATCAAATCCCTTTTGAAGTAATAATGGGACCAATGTTGAGCCAACAAATCCGGCACCGCCGGTGATAAGCACTTTTATTTGCGTGTTATTATTTGACATTTTCTTTACCGCATTATAAATAAATTTGTATTTTTCTGCAAGTCCGCCGATGGTATATTCTAGTTTCATGAAAATTGATAATTTTTAAAATCTGGTTATAATAAATGAGTTGCGAAACAATTATCTATTGCAATGAATTACACAATAAAGGCAAACAAGGATCCGATAGTAAGTATTTGCACGACGTTTTTTAACGCCGAAAAATTTATTAACAGACTTTTAGAAAGTTGTTTAAACCAAACTTATAAAAATGTAGAACTAGTGATAGTTGATGATGCAAGCACAGACGGCAGTGAAGAAATTATAAGAAAATATATGATGCGTGACTCGCGGATAACTTATTTTAGAAATAGCGAAAGAATTGGCGTTTCGGAAAGTTTTTTAAAAATGTCTATGCTTGCAAAAGGGGATTTTGCCATGGTATTAGGCGCAGACGATTGGTTATCAAAAGATTATATTAAAAATGGCGTGCGGACATTTCTTGCGCATCCGGACGCTGCGGGTATTGTACCAAAATCTACGAATTTGCGCGGAGTAAGCGACGGTAAGTTTAAATTTATCAGCGTTATATTGGACAAATTTTTTCCTCCAAAAACTTATTTAAGCGAATGGTTTATAAAGCGCATATACAAGCCGACATGCCTTTATGTAAGCGGATATGCGCTGGTAAGGAAAAACGACCTTATAAGCGCGATGGATTACTATATTAAAAATTATTATCACAGCCCATTAACTTCCGTCCCAGAAGAATTACGCGGTTTTTTTAAAAGGGCTTTGGGCATTGATTCGGTTTTATTTACGGAAATTCTTACGCGTTACAAAAATTTTGTTTTCGACAGTTCGCTGAATTACATAAAAACGGAACATTCGGGAAATCAGACCTTTGATTTTGGCTGGGGCTCGGCAACTGAGATTTTCAAAAACGCTTATTATTATTTGCTTATATATAAATATATTCATAAATCTTTGTGGTCGAAGTTTTACAGAGGAGCGAAGATTTATTTGGGAGCGCAGATGCTGTCATCGGCCTGCATTTATTTTTTTAAGCACGGCATGCGCCTGTCAGCTTTAAATTTTAAAGAGAATAAAAAATTCATTTATGGTTTTTGGAAAGAATTTTCGTTTTTTGATATTATATTGGTGGCGATATATGTGTTTCCGATGGCCATGGGCCGAATTATAAATTTTATAACGGCAAAATTCATGAAATGGCGCGGATGGACCGCCAGACCAGATTCGGTATTTATCAAGGAAAATTTTTTGGATTCGGAAAGATGTTTTAAGATCGATTAAATAATTTTTAAACAAATGAGCATTAAAGATAATTTAAAAAGGTACCCGAAAGTTTATGATTTGTTAAGATTTTTGTATAATGTATTCAATTTTTTTGTCGCAAAAATTAAAAATTATATTCCATATCAATTAAGAAGATATGCGAAGGGTGCGGCATTTGGAGGGGATCCCTTTTTAAAAGAAATGGTTATTAGTTTGAGCAAAACAAAAATGATAAGTTCTTGCGTGGAAACGGGTAGTTTTAGGGGGGACACAACGCTATTTTTGGCTAAGGTTTTTCCAGATATATTCAAATATTCTATTGAAATAAACGATGAATATTTTAGGGAATCAGCATGGCGAGTCAGGAATTATAAAAAGTCTATACTGATTAAGGGTTCTTCTCCGACAGAAATAAAAAAATTAATAAAAGACAATACGCTAGGGGATTTGCCGTTATTTTTTCTAGACGCTCATTGGAATGATTATTGCCCGACTAAAGATGAATTATTGTTGATTTCCGAAATTAATAAAGCCATAATAATAATTCACGATTTTGAGGTTGTTGGCCAACCGGAATACGGGGTTTATCGTCCCAAGGGAATTGCTGTCGTGATTGGAGTTGAATAGAGCGGAAGTTTTGTAAATGGAAAGTACGGTGAGCATTCTCGAAAA
>JAKAFV010000019.1 GCA_021817915.1 bacterium
AAAAAATCGGTGAAAATATCTGAAACTGAAATAAAAGCTCCGGCAATAGTCAAACTGAAATTAACCAAAAGCGCGGCGACAATTAATTTCCAAAGTATTTGCTTCATTTGATAGCCCTGAACTCTGAATATCGTGGCAAAAGCTATTACGATAATCGCAAAAACAAATCCTAAATTAGCGAAAGTTATCATCGCTTGCGAACCAATTTGCACAATTGGCAAATTTATTAAATCTTTTCCAATAAAAATCGCAAAATCTATCAAATAACCAAAAAAACTCATCAAACTGCCAGTAAGAGTGAATATAAAGCCCGCGATACCAGCCGGAGTGGACATCACCTGATTGCCCTGGCCGCCAGTTAAATTTGATGCAATAGGCTGATTTTGGTCGCTTACCGAGCCAATCGCGGTGCCTGGACCGGTATAACCCCCGTAACCTCCTGTGCTAGTAGAAGTTTGGGCAAATGTAATATGGCCGGCCATAAAAAACACCGCGCCGAAAACCAGCAACGCGAAAATAATTTTATGTTTATTTTTTATCAGCATCTGAAATAAATATTATTTTTAATCTATTCCGCCGCCGCCCCCGCAAGCGCCCAACGCTTCCCGGGCAAGCTCTGCCTTCATTCCTTTATCTCCAACCTCTTCGTCGGCCTCCTTGTCTTCTGAAAAAACAGACAGTAAAAATTGCTGATTATTGTATTTATTTATAAAATCGGAATAAGTAATTTGTATTTCAACCATTATTTCGGCAGAAGTTCTTGATGCCGTTGATGTCGAATTTGTATATGAAAGATCTGGGGTAGAAGCCAGAGAAGAAAGATTTGCTACTTTATAAACACGGCCGTAACTGCCATGTTTGCCGCCAGCCACATAAATTGTTCCGTCAGACGCAACATCAGCCCAAACAACTTCTGGCATTGAAAAAGTTGCCACTGTCTTCCAGGTATTGCTATCACCACTCGGACTTCTGATTAAATGAGAGTCCCCTGACTGAGCGCCCCAGTCTATTTGAATTAAAGCATAAACATAACCTGCGCTAACGCCCATCCAAGCTACGCTCCGATGGCCGCTAGGGCAGGTATAAACAGACTGAAAAGAACTGCCGTTGTATTTGGCTATCCGGCAATTATTCCCCCACATGCCAAGGTATAAATTACCGCCAAAAGAAGTCATGC
Organism: bacterium; assembly: GCA_021817915.1. Classification (GTDB taxonomy): domain Bacteria; phylum Patescibacteriota; class Minisyncoccia; order UBA6257; family UBA9933; genus QYPD01. Next base: position 1,178 of record JAKAFV010000019.1, read on the forward strand.
CGGAAAATTGATTCCCCGACTCATTATCATAAGGAGTGGAGACTCTTTCTCCGCTGCCGCGGAACATGGCCGGTTTGCTGCTACACATAGATCCGGCGTATATCGTACCATTATAATTGGCAATAAATTCGGTTCCACAGCCGCTGGGGACGGCAAGAACAGACGACCAGCTATTTCCGTCGGTAGTTTTAAACACCGCACCTCCGCCCGAACCTCCAAAATCTACCGAGGAAAGATACAGGGTATTATTGAAATTTTTCAATTCCATTCCCAAATTACGGCTGCTATCGTTAAATACCCGGCTCCAACTGCCTCCGCTCAACCGATAAACCGTAGAATCATCTAAGCTTGAAAAATCGCCACGTTCATGGGAAGCATAGAGCGAGCCGTTTAATTCCGCCAAGCTAAAAACCGATTCGGCGTTAAATGTTTTCTGAACGCTGGAACTGCCGCCGGAACAAGTATAAAGGCTAGCTTGATGGCCGGATGATCCGTAACCGCCGGCGTAAATTGTACCGTTAAAAAGCTTAACACTCATCAATTTCTGATTGGTTTGGCAGAACAAGGACGCATTAGAAACATCACCTTCGCCGGCTCCGGGTCCTCCTCCAGAGCCTGTACCGCTACCTGTTCCTCCGGTTCCTCCACCGCTATTGCTTTCACCACCGCTAGTTTCGCCGCCGCTGCTACCTTCGCCGCCACCAGTTTCGCCGCCACTAGTACTAGTTTTTGAAAGAGATTCCATTTCTAAATAAAGAGTATTTATTTTGTCTATCGTAGTGCTAGCTTCTGTAATTGACGCGTCTAAATCATTTATTTTTCTCTGTAAATTAAGCTGGGCTTCATTGGATTTAGCAATAGCTTCATCCACATTGCTTGCCTCTAAAACCGTTAAGATGTTGTCCTTGCCGGGTTCATCCACTATTGTGCATGATTTTGCTTTTATGGCCTCAAGAGCGCCTATTACTTCAGAGTTAGAATTGAACGCCATCTCATATTTCGGCAATGTTTCTTTCCACGCATCAAGAAACATCTTTATTGATTCTATCATTGCGTCCTTGTTGCCTCCATAGCTTTTATTTATAATATTACTAAGATTATTTCTCTGCATGTAAGAATACGCCGAATTTTCATTCGAAGATAATGAATCCGACACAAGGCTAAGCCCTTCTCCAACTAAACGATTAATAAGCGCGTTTGTTATCCCGCTAATAATAGACTTGGCATTAACCGCCCATTGAGAATCGGAATTAATTACTGTTTTAACCGATTCTGCGACGACATCGCCCGGCGTAGTAGTTTCCAAATTTTTTTCCTGACACCAAGCGCCTTTAAAATCTTTTACCAAATATAAATCTTCTACATCTCCAGGGCTGGGATTTTCAATACCGCCACCCTTGCATCTTTTAACGGATAAGAATCCGCTTCCTGCTTGGATTTCTTTTGAAGCCGCATCTACCGCTTTAGCAGTTCGTTCATTAAGATTGGCACTTACCTGCAACGCCACTCCGTAATAATTATTTTGGGGTTGCATTACTTCGGCATAGCCAATCCATCCCCCTTTGCTAAAATCACTATAAAAATCATCAATATTATCAACAATATCATCCAAAGTGCATTTAACGTTTTCCGAAAATTTCGGCGTCGGCTGGAGCTGAAACATAATTTGAGCTTTAAATGGCGAACAAATAAAAGCCGCGTCTGTTTGGAGTATAACGTCTCCAACCGCCCTGTTGGCAGAATCTTTCATAAAACCTTGAAAATCAGTAACAAACCTAGGATCGCCTCCGCCTTGAATCCATTTTATAGTCTCATCGGCCATATAATTCATGACAGCCTTGACTGCCGCGTCGCGAAGAGCTAAAGCTGCTTCCTCTTTTGCCCATTGAGCGAGTGTTGCTGCCCATTCAGCTACCATTTTAGCTAAATTGGCCGCGTCAAATACAGCGTCTGCAATTCCCCAAATCGCTTTTGCTTTTTTAGGAGGCTCAAAAATAGAAAAGGCGCCAGAAACAAGAATAAAAACAATTAAAAAAATTGTTGATTTTTTTATAAAATTTTTCATAATTGACTCGTTGCCAATTTATAATATTCTTTCCTTATTTCAATTTCTTCATTGATAATATCCGGTACCATTTGAAAAAATAAACTTGCTTTTATCGGATCGCTCTGAAAATCGTTTATGCCTGAATAAACCACTTCAGCTTTTTTAAAAAATCTTAAATATTTTTTATGAAGTTCAAGCTGAGCCGAAGGAACAGACAACCTTATAAATCCATTAAAAAGATTTTGATAGGTTTCTACCAATTTATTTAATCCTGAATAATCACCCGACAATATTGCCTTATCAACAGCGTCTGTCGGTCTCTTGTAGGCGCTCACTTTATCGCTTTGAGAAAAAACGACAGAAATTCCTTCCAAATAATTCATCAAGCTTTGCTTCGGGTCGCCTTGCGAAATATTTATCGCTTTTTCATTTATTGATAAATCGTAATAAGACAAAGGGTCTTGGATTCCGCTTATAGCGTTTTGAATCGCTTCTTTATTTTTCGGGTCATTTGGGTCAAAAGCGGTCGAATTATCTCCGCTCTGAATCATATTTTGCATATCGCCAAGCGCCTGCCCAACAACCAAGCCGGTTAAATTTATTTGCTGTGAAGATGCGTTAATAGAAGAATTTCCCAGCATCGCGCCAACTGAAGAAATTTGTTCTTTCGCTTTTTCAATCCACTGAATTGGATTTTTGCTTAATATTTGATTGGTTAACTCTGAAATTTTACCGTTTTCGCCTAAGGCCACGCCTGAATCCGGATTTTTTAAAATAAAATAAGAGCCTGCTATGCCTGCTAAAATAACCAAAATAACTGCCGTATTTCTGACGTTATTCATTAACGTAATTATACAACATTATACGTTTAAAAAAAGTGGATAGACTGCTATTCTTGGAATGGACAAGTTACTGAATGCTCAGAAAGCGCCCAAATTACCAAAACCGTCGTATGCGGATTCCCTACCCCTTTAACAGAATTAGCCCAAGCTCCAGATTCCAATTGACTATCTATTATATTTCTTATCCAACTTTCTTTTATTAGATTTTTAAACCCGTAATATTCTAAAAAGGCCGCCCGTTCCACATATAAATCATCGATTTTTCCGCTTATTTCCTGGTCAGCCGCCATTTTTCGCGCGGCAGATGAAATAATTTCGTCAAGATTATAACCCTCTGCGACACAGCCGTTTTCTTTAAAAAGAACCGCTGTCCAAAATTTATGGGTAAGGTCATAACCTGTTTCTTTTTCTATTCCGCTAAAAGCTTTAACGGCGAAATCTTCGCGGACCGGGTGCATATCACAATAAAGCGCCTGGGGCAAAACATCATTGTAATAAATCTGGGGGGTTTTTAATATCGCCAGAGCCTTATAGCTAATTTTTTCATAATCGGCCTTATCGGAAAAAAATCTTTCGAACACGGGTAAATAGGGATGCCTTTCAAATTCTTTTAGAATATCCTTCCAGAAATTTTCCGCTTTTGACGAATGGCAATATTTATCATTTATCGTTTTTATTATCATTGGAATTCCGGGGTCTGAAAAATTACTATTATATTGATAAAGCCAGTTCCATCCCGCCGCCGCCGCCTGGCTCGCCCGCGCGTTAAACGAATCCGCCAAAGAAAATACCATTGCCTCCCCCGCAAAAACCGCGGCGAATATAAAATAAATTATAAAAACATATTTTTCTTTAAACTTTTCCGCGTTAATTGCGAAAAACAGCGCCAACCCGAAAAATACGGCCGTTAAAAAAGTGATTGCGTTAAAGTAGAAAAATGTCGGCGCCAGCAATGCGGCGAAAAATACCAAAATGCCCGTTGCCAGCTTGCCATTTTTAAGCCCCAGCATAACCGGTAATGTTTGGATATTATCTTTTTTGTCGCCCTCAAAATCTTTCAAATTTTTAATGTGTTCTGATAAGAAAAAAATTATCAATATGCCCCAAAAATATCTTCCCGGAAAATTTCTCAAGTTTTCCGTTCCCGAAAACATAAAAAATCCCATTAATACCGCTATCAAAGCATTACAGGCTATCACCAGCGAAGAAAGACCGAAAAATCTTTTAATCCTTAGCGGATAAATTGAATAAATATGGTACAAGCTTAAAAATAACAGCACAAAAATAAATAAATAAAGCCCGCCTAAAAAAGCGAAACTTAAAGCGGCAAAAAGGAATAAATACTTTAACACCCGCCACTCTCCGGCGGTTAAAGCATTTTCAACCAATGGCCTGTTCGAATTGGATATTTTATCGATTTCCGTATCGGCTTCATCATTTTCCCAAACCGCGAACAACCAGGAAAACAACAGGCACGCGAATAAAGAGATGAGGGATGTAAAATCAAATAAAGAATTTATCGGATTTTGCCCTGAAAATTTAATTCCAAAATAAATTCCCGCAAAAGCCATTAAAAAATAATGCGTTATTCTTAAAAACCGGAAGTTTTTAACCGCCGCGATAAACTTTTTTGAACCGTACAGCCAGAACCACCACCCCAGCAATAAAATATCCAGCGCCAAAAAAATTATCGAGATTGTCGCGGAATACACGTTATTCACGCTTTGAGTTAAAGATAGGTCGTTATTTTTATTTTCAACAATAAAGGTTTTATTTTTCGTAAATGAATTCTCTAATTCCTGGCTGGAATAAAAATTATTTATTGTTTGATAAGTAATTTCCTGGCGGTCCGCAGAAAACATATTTTTTGCCGCAAAAATAAAAGTTGGCAAACTTAAAAACGCGAAAATTAATACATACAACACCAAAGCGCCCGCAACCGCCCGGAAAATTTTTTTTGTTTTATGGAAAATATAGAATCCTACGGCCAATATCGCCAGCGCGATTTCTATTTTCATGCCCGCCGTGGCGCCATAGGTCCCGCCCGCAACACTGCCTAAAAAAGTGGAAAGCGACCGGGCTAAATCGGAAAAAGAGCCGACTATGAAGGAATAACGTGCCTGAACTCCCACATTAATAACAAGGTCAAAAATCGGCGGCGAAATTATTATAAAAGAAAATACTGCTCCCAGCCTGCTTATTTTTTCAATTCTCTCTTTTGTAAATAAAGACAACAATATGAAAGCGGAAATAAAAATCCCGAAAAACCAAAAAGGGTAATGAAAAAAGGTGTCTATCACGCCCATTATGCGGTTTTCATTATCCGAATTCGCGTAATTTTCCAAAAACCCCCTCAAAAAGGATGCCGTGTATATAAGCAAAAATGCCATCCAAAAGGATATTTGTTTGTTGTTTTCTATTTTCTCTACAATTGCTTTTAATGGGTTTATTATCATTTTTAAAAGTATAGCCTAAAAAAACTACTCTAGCAATTAAATTAATAAGCTTTTAATTTGCTCTATATTAAGATTCTGCGGCCTATCCGACGGATTAATGCTGGCTTTTAACAAAATGCTTCGGCATTTATCGGCATTACTTTTTCCCGCGCCGCAAAAATTATTAAAAATAGTTTTCCTCGGCTGTTTAAAAAGAACTTTAATTAATTTGTAATAATCATCATTCTTAGTTCCTAAATCTCTATTCTTAATTCTTAATCTAATTATCGCTGAATCCACTTTCGGCGCCGGCCGAAAATCTTTTTTTGAAATATAACCGATAATCTTCGGCTCTGCCCAAAACTGCACGCTTGCCGCCAACAAATTCATTCCTCGCCCGCCATAGCCTTGGCGACGGCGGGTAGAAGGTTGCGCGCAAATTCTTTGCGCCACTTCTTTTTGGATTGTCAAAACTGTTAATTCCGGCTTGCGTTCAAGCTCGCCAATAATTCGCAATAAATAACCGGTAATGTAATAAGGGATATTGCCCGCAATTTTATAAGATTTAAAATTTAAGGTGTAAGACTTAAGAACTTTTAAAGCGTCTCCTTCAATAACTTCAATATTTTTATCTTGGAAAAATTTCTTTTTCAACGCCTCTGCCAATTCTCCGTCTTTTTCAATAGTTATAATTCTTAATTCTTTATTCTTAATTCTTAATTCTTCGGTAAGTTCCCCATGCCCCGGCCCGATTTCAATAACCACATCCCTTTTTTTTAAATCCAAAGCATCCACGATTTTACGCAGTTTAGATTTATTCATCAAAAAATTCTGTCCTAAGCTTTTTTTAGCACGGATTTTTTTAAACATTATTTTGTGAAAGAAAAATTAAATAAAAAAATAAATAATC
>JAKAFV010000020.1 GCA_021817915.1 bacterium
CACGAGTTTGATTTTACTATAAAAACGTTTGACGAGCTAAAAAAACACGCTATCCCCGGTTCTGACACGGCATGGGAAAGATTTAACTACGCCTATATTAAAGTACTATTTGATAAGACTGGGAAAATCCAAAAAATTGTTGATAGGAAATCAGTGGTTTCAAAAAAAGAAGCAGATAAAATAATAAGGGGTGGTTTGGATGATTTTATAAATCAAATATACCGTTCTGCAAAATGCCGAAGGGATGGAAATATTGTTGCCTCTTGCCTTGAAATGGCGGAGGCAATCCCGCCCTTTTTAAGTTGTATTTTTGCCCTTGAGGGGAGAGTTAAACCTTATTATAAATATTTGGAATTAGATTTGAAAAATCATCCATTAAAAAAGTTGCCGTGGAGCGGGGCGGAATTAACTAAAAAATTAGTGAAAATACTAAAGGAAAACGATGAGAAAACATTGCTGGAACTTTTTAAAAAGACCCAGTCGATATTTAGAAAAGTAGGTTATGGCCCGGTTTATGACAGTTGGAAGGGAAAATATAAAGTGGGATAGCGTCAATTAGTGCTCGCGGATTTTATTGTTTTGGGATGCGTGGGGAGATATAAAAGATATAGTCTAATATTTAGAATGTGGCGGACTAGGCCACTTTTTATTTGACTAATTTTACCGAAGTGTTTATATTCTATTTAGTAATTTGTATATGGTTGTTAGCTTTCAAAATCAATGGCGAAAGGAGGATTGAGGAACTATGGTAGAAAACACACAAAAGATGCGTAGGGTGATTATTCTTCCTGATGATGAGAAGCGGAAACAACAACTTCAAGCCAAGCTCGCGGAGTATCGGGAACGGAAAAAACGACGCGGGTCTTTATTCAGCGCGCACGCATTTTACAAGCTCGTGGTTCTCGAACGGCTCCTGCGGGACGGCAAGGTGGTGGTCGGGAAAATGTTCAAAGAAATGGGAGAGTCTCACAAGGAGGATTTCGACGGTTTCGACTTTTGGGACGCCTGCGAGGTGATTGACGATTATTGCAAAACAGGCGGGCAAAATGTCAGCGGCGGTACTGGCCTTCCGATGGTCAAATAGGCAACGATGTAGTTTTGGCAATGAGGCGCGCAACATGGCTTACGAACAAGGCGGCGATGATACACCATTCATCGCCGCTGTTTTTATCTGCCTTTTTGATTTTTGGGCGAAAATATGGTATAATATAGTAAATAAAGGGGTAGGATTCCCCGACTCGAAGTTTATCAAGCCGGGAAGCCGGCTTGTTTTATTTATAAATAAATATGGAGATAAAAGAACAGGCCAATCAATCTAATGGCGATAAAGAAAAAAATAAACGCGACGCAACAGAAGTAGCTGAAATTTTAGGCGATAAAAACGTTTTAAAGTTTGTATTAGATACAAACGTAATACTCGCCTATTTGAGCAATAATAACCCCTTTCATTTCGAAGCAAGAACCGTGATAGAGGGTTTAAAAACAAAAAAAATTTGGTTTGTGATGTCCTACCTTGTATTAGGAGAATTTATAGCAAATAGAGATATTATTGATAAAAAACTTTCTGTTAAAAAAGCGTTAGATGTATTTTTAAAATTCGATAAAGGATTAGATAAAAGATTAATAGGCGGGGCCCCATTAAATGTGAATAATATAATTGATGTTTATAAAAAACATACAAAACATAACAAATTAACAAAAGCTGGTTTTGCAGATTTTATTATTTTAGCAGAGGGATGCGAAATAGAGAATTCTCGAATTTTGACTTGCGATAAAGATATGTATAGCAGAGGAAAATCTATTTTTCGGGACAGAATATATTATTTACCTAATCAAACCAAAAATATAAAAAGTGACTATCCTAGATTAATGAATGAAATACAGAATAATTTTAAATAATTTAGTATTAAATTATTTAATAAATAAATTTATGGCGAGACGGAGATATTATAGGAAAAAAGATGACAATTTGGAGCGAGGGCTGACGGGCCTTGTTGTTTTGGGTATTTTATCTTTGCTCTGGGTTTTTTATAAAAACCCACAAAAGTCAATTGCTATATTATTGGGAGCCGTCATTGTGGTTTTTGTGGCTTTATTTTTGATAAGGCAGTGGCGCAAAAAACATTTTAATAAATTATTAGATAAATTAAGGGATTCTGGGCAAGAAGAGTATTTGAAAAATTTTATAAATAGTTTTGGCCTGGAGGGTAGAAAAGGAGATGGGTATTCTTTTAGAAACCATAAATTTGATTGGGATAGAATAAATGATTTAAAAAAGATATTAAAAGAAAAAGGAATAACTTCAAATAAAAAAGACGTTTTTGCCCTTTTGCGGTTTTATATTCAGGAAAAAGAAGAAGGCTTTACTCGGGAATTTATCCGCAAGGAAAATTTATCCTTTTCGGATTTAACTGGTACTGATTTCGAAAAATTATTATATCGTCTTTTTATTGCAATGGGGTACAAGGTTGAACATATTGGGCATTCTGGTGACCAGGGCGGGGATTTAATTGCGGTTAAAAACGGAGAAAAAATTTTAATACAGGCAAAATGTTATCGGGATTGGTCTACCGGCAATGCCGCCGTTCAACAAGTAGTAGGGGCGATGAATCATTATAATTGCAACAAGACAATGGTTATTACGACATCCTATTTTACGCCCGAAGCGATAACATTAGCGAAAGATAATAAAACGGAGCTTATTTCCAAAGAGCGATTGAGGGAACTGCTTTTAAAATATTTAGACCAGAGTTGGGGTTAAATCGAAAATGGGAAAAAATTTTAATACTGAAAAAATTTTTAAAACCGTGAAGGTTGTCCACGTGTGGATGTCTGAGGAATCGCCAAACGAAAAAATTTTGAATTATCTCGCTAGAACAACGTATGTGATTTTTTCGATATTAATAGCGACAGAAATAAAACCTCTATATATAGAAATAGTAAGTCTTTACACGAGTGGGCAAATAATATACGCTTCTCTTGTTATAACATTAGCATTTATCGTCCTTGGAGCAGCCTTTTATTTTCTTAGATATACATACGAGCAACTCAGGGGAAAAGATATTAAATTTTCCGCACGATATAAGTTTGTTACGAGCCTTTTGGCTGTATTGTTTTTTCCGCTGTTAAAAAAAATCTTGGTTGTGATAGGGAAACGCTTTAAAAATAATCATGGACAATAAATTTATAAAAAATATACTGCCTTCTCTTGGCGCGACAGCGTTGGTTATTTTTGTAGCAGTGTCAGCAATCATTTACATAATAAATTTTGCAGAAAAACAACAAACTGCAATAGAGCCTCAAAATATAACACCACCCAATATTCAAGGAGTTATACCAAGACCAGAGACGCAGACAATTATTATCGATTTAATTAAACCAGAAGAAAATTATTCTATTGACGGCGACCCATATTCTGTAGAAAATTATAAAAAGAAAAGTCGGAAATTAGCATTAAAATCCGCCATTTTTTCCTTGGGTTATTCATGATGTAAATTATAATAATCGATCACACTAGAATCAAGCGCCGTTTTGCTTTCCGGGTTTGTGGAAGCTAAATCTTGACAAATTAACTAAAAAATGATATACTGTAACTAGCAATTTGGTATAAAGACTATTCGCAAAAAAATAAAACATATAAGGGGGAATAAGACATGAAGAATCTGTGGAATTGGATTGTGGCGCGGCGGAATGTTCGGCAGTTTAAGGCGATCGTGCGCAAGCTTAAAAGCTTTCGTGAAAGGCTTGAGGCGATCAAAGCGGAAGCGGAGGGAAATAAAGATTTCGGAGCCGGACTTGTTTCCTTGGCCGAAATTACGGCGGAAATATCACAGAAGAATAAGAAGCTTGGCGCAAAAATTGGCATGATTGCGGCGTCTCTCGCGGGGGATGCCGGCGCTCATAAGCGTGCGAGCGATGCCTTGTTGCGACTCAGGCGTGATCTTGAGTCCGATGGAGTGCGCGCAGGAGAAGGAATGGGAGCGATTTTTTCTATCTGGGCAAACTTCTACTCTGTAGTCGGAGACATAGTGAGAGTGGAGGAAATTGCGAAGTCTTTTTAGGGCATTACCTATCGTAGGGAAGGGAAACCCGTCAAGTCAGGAATGATTGGCGGGTTTTAAAATTGGCTTTGATTTTAACATTTTCTAATGGTATATTCTTAGCAATGAGCAAGCGTAATCCGGGCAAAAAATTGAGGGTTGGGGTTATTTTCGGCGGAAAATCGGCCGAGCACGAAGTTTCTATTGTTTCGGCCCGAAATATCATTAAGGCGCTGGACAGGAAGAAATATAAAGTAATTCCAATACATATAAAAAGAACAGAGAGGTGGTTATTAGATAGGAAAACTCTTAATAAAGTTGATTTTATTTTTCCGGTTATTCATGGGACATATGGCGAAGACGGGACTCTTCAGGGGTTATTAAAATTTTCCGGCTTGCCATTTGTCGGCGCCGGAGTGCTTGGCTCGGCAATAGGAATGGACAAAGACATTTCCAAAAAGCTTTTAAAAGAGGCTGGCATTCCCGTGGCGAAATTTATTACGGTTTATCCCAATGAGAAAATTTCATATAAACAGTCCCTAAAAAAACTTGGCTTAACTATGTTTATTAAGCCCGCGAACGCGGGTTCTTCTGTGGGCATAAGCAGGGTTAAAAATGAAAAAGAATTTAAAAAAGGCGCGGCCGAGGCGCTAAAATACGATTCAAAAATCATTATTGAAGAGGCGATTATCGGAAGAGAAATAGAATGCGCTGTTTTGGGAAATGATGCGCCGATAGTTTCAGCTCCGGGAGAAATTATTTTAAAACAAGATTTTTATTCATATAAAGCGAAATATATAGACGAGGATTGCGCTGAGCTGGGGATTCCGGCAAAAGTTTCAAAAGAGATATTAAAAAGAATTAAACAAACGGCCGTTAAGACATTTAGAACTCTTAATTGTGAAGGAATGGCGAGAGTGGATTTTTTCCTGAAAAAGAACGGCGATTTATTGGTAAATGAAATAAACACAATTCCCGGATTTACTTCTATAAGTATGTATCCAAAATTGTGGGAGGCAAGCGGGCTTCCATTGCCGAAACTTTTGGATAAATTAATTGGCTTGGCTTTGGAGCGGTTTAAAAAAGAGCAGAAATTGAAAAATACGATTTAAAATCGTGAAAAATGCCAAAAAATCGGTAATTTTCACGATTATATTGACAAAACGATGAATAGTGGTATAATTATAGCATATGGCAAAAATACTTAATGTTTTTAATAAGGTAAGTTCTCTTCGCGAAAGATATTATAAAGCGGCCACGGGCAAAGACTCACTTATTAAACTTATTGCCGAAACCGAAGTCGCGGAACAGGTATATAATTCAAACGCTATAGAAAATAGCACTCTTACTCTTGAAGAGACTGAAAAAATACTTCTTCAGATTGACCTGGACAGATTTATTTCTGAGAGAGAATTATTTGAGGCGAAAAATTTGGCGCGAGTAGTGTCGTATATAGATAAAAAAGCCAAAGAGCAAGAACTTAATCTTGAAGTAATTTTGACGCTTCATAAAATGTTGATTTTAAATATTCGTGATGACGTCGCCGGAAGATTTAGAAAGGATAATGAGTATGTCCGTGTAGGAAATCATATTGCTCCGAATCCAAAAGAGGTGGTCAGTCGCCTTGGAGAAATGCTGGCGGAATACAATGCTGCGAGCCACGAAAACATCATCAGGCGCGTGGCGAGACTGCATCTTGCTTTTGAATATATCCATCCGTTTATTGATGGCAATGGGCGTATCGGGCGCGTTTTAAATAATTATTTATTAATACGAGAGGGCTTTGTTCCGATAAATATAAAATTTATTGATAGGAAAAAGTATTATGAAGCATTTAGGGAGTTTGACGAAAAGGGCGCGACCGCGATTATGGAAGAAATAACGGGGCGGGCATTAACAAATAGTTATTATAAGCGCTTGGCATATTTGGAGGGCAAAAAAATTATTACTCTCGCTGAATACGCGAAAAATAACAAGCTTTCACATTCAAATCTTATAAACAAAGCCGTTAGACAAACGATTGAGGCCTTTTTGGAAAAAGGAATTTGGAAAATTGGCGTTAATATTGAAAAATAATTTGATTGTTTTTGTGATATAATTTAATTTATGAGCGATGACGTTAAAGTAAAACTTGAAAAGCTGGAGAATTTGAAGAAAGCGGGCATGGATGTGTATCCCGAAAAAACGGAAAGAAATACCACAAACGCCAAAGCGCTGAAAAATTTCCAGGTTTTGCGGTTGCTTAAAAAACAAGTTGTTTTAGCGGGCAGAGTAAGGTCTTTCCGCCTGATGGGCGGGGCGTCTTTCGGCAATATTGAAGATGGCACGGGGAAAATCCAGCTTTTTTTGCGCAAAGAAAATTTACCCGAGGGCAAATACAAACTTTTTACGGACAATGTTGAGATGGGCGACTTTGTGGAAGTGAGGGGAAATCTTTTTTTGACGAAAAAGAAAGAAAAAAGCTTAAAAGTAAGCGATTGGAAAATATTATCAAAAAATATCCGCCCGATTCCGACGGAATATTTCGGCCTGAAAGACGAGGAAGAAATTTTGCGCAAAAGATATCTCGATTTGGCGCTTAACGCTGATAGCAGGGAAATATTTAAAAAGAAAAATGTATTTTGGCAGACGATAAGAAATTATTTGGCAGGCGCCGGGTTTTTGGAGGTGCAGACTCCCGTGCTTGAACATATTCCGGGCGGAGCGGACGCGGAGCCGTTTATAACCCACTACAACGCCCTGGACCAGGATTTTTATTTGCGCATTTCGTTGGAGCTTCCACTTAAACGGCTTTTGGTGGGCGGATTTGAAAAAGTTTTTGAAATTGGCCGGGTATTCAGGAACGAGGGAATGGACAGGGAGCATTTGCAGGAATTTGAATATACGGAATTTTACTGGGCGTATTCGGACATGAAAAAAGGAATGGACTTTGTGGAAAAACTTTTTAAAGAAGTGGTTTTGAAAGTTATCGGAAAATCCGAAACGGAATTTGAAGAAAATAAAATAAATTGGGACGTTAATTTTCCGCGGGTGGATTATTTTGAAGAATTTAAAAAAGAAGCGGGAATTGATTTAAATAAAGAAATTGAAATTTCGGAATTAAAGAAAAAATTGGACGAACTGGGAGTGAAATATGAAAAGGGCTGGGGCAAGGGCAGATTAATAGACGCGATTTACAAAAGAACGGTTAGGCAAAAACTTATTCAG
>JAKAFV010000021.1 GCA_021817915.1 bacterium
GTCAACGCCAATATTTGCATTTGTATACTCGTTAAGATAGTAAAATAAATAAGTGAAATAGGAGCCAATAAGACCGCTTCCACCAGTGAGAAGAACTTTTTTGTTTTTAAACAGGCTCAAATCTGTAAATTCATAAACCCGTTTCACATCTTCTAAAATTATGTCTTTACAAGATTTCATATATAGACGCTATAATGCCGTCTTTTGTTAATTTATTTTCTAAACAATGTTCATCATAACTTCCATAATTGACTAAAAATTTATCATTTATACCCAACCTCTTGTGGAAAAAACGAATATTGCCGCATAGTAAAGAAATTTCGTCTCCTATGCCGCCCCTTATTGAATGTTCTTCAATAGTTAATAGCTTTCCGGTTTTCAATATACTTTTTCTTATCATTTCCCTTGATTCTTTTAATATGGGCTTTATGGTGCTTACATAAAAAATATCGCAATGAACGCCCTTAGAAGAAAGCTCTAATGCGGCGTCATAAGCATTCTGAATTTGAGGGCCAACTGCTATAACTGTAATATCGCCTCCTTCTAACAAAAGTTCCGCTTCGCCAAATTTAGGGATTGTTTTTAAATTGTGATTTTTCTGAGGAAGTCTAAAATAGGTGGGGTATTTATTGTTATATGTTTGGCGAAATAAAATATCAAATTCGTGCGGCGCTGCAGGATAAATAATCTGCATATTCGGAAGAGTTCTTAAAATAGCAATGTCATCATAACAATGGTGGGTGCATCCAAGCGATGCATAATCAAAAGCGCTCCCAACGCTAACTATATTTACGCCAAGCCCCTGATAACATATATCGTCTTTAATTTGTTCAAAAGCCCGTTCGATTATAAAGGGGGCTATACTATGAATAACTGGATAAAACTCATGTATAGCAAGGCCAGACGCAAGACTCATCATAGATTGTTCCGCAATGCCAAGGTTATAAAAACGATCAGGATATAAATTCTGAAAATCTCTTAATAAGAAATGACTGATGTCTCCTATTAGAACAACTAATTTTTTATCATTTCCTAATTCAATTAACGTTTTGGCAAATTGATTTCTCATGATAATTCCTTTAAAAAAAGATTGAACTCCTCATCGCTTGGTGATTTATGGTGCCATGTAAAATAGTCTTCTTCCATTATTTTTATACCTTTGCCCTTTTTTGTATTTGCAACAACACATAATGGCTTTTTTAATGAATGATCGATAAAAAGCGTTTTCTCAATTTCTGAAATATTATGACCGTCAATTTCATAGACCTCCCAGCCAAATGAACTAAATTTTCCTTTTAAATTATCCGAAATGACAGCTCTGCCTTGTGAATTATTATTATCAACAATACATACCAAATTGTTAAGCTCAAGATGTTTTACATATAAAGCGGTTTCCCAAATAGTTCCCTCATTAGATTCACCATCGCCTATAAGACAAAAAACTCTTCCTGATTCTTTTAAGATCTTCTTGCCAAGCGCATATCCGCAAGCCATAGGAAATCCGTGTCCCAGAGAACCGGAGGAATTCATAATATGAGGCGGATTGCGATGAGGATGTCCTCCAAGTTTTGAATCGTACTGACAAAACGTCTCTAAATATTTCTTATCTAAATAATTAAAATGGGCCAAAACTGCATAAAGTGCGGCGCTGGCATGTCCTTTGCTTAAAAAAAAGGAGTCATTCTTTTCCATTTTTGAATAAATAACATAGAGTAGTTCCACGACGGAAAAGGCGCTGGGGATATGACCTTCGTTCGCTTTACGAACCATTTCCAGTATTGAAACCCTTATATTTTTTAAGTCTTTCTTATTCATAAGGTTTTTGATATTTTCTACTCCAAAATCCCGTCTAAATTAATATATTGCTCAAATCAAAATTAAAGATTGCCGTAGTTATCCACAAACCACTTATAGGTCATTTTCAACCCATCCTCAAAACTGATTTGAGGCCTCCATCCAAAGGATTGCAACCGGCTGTTATCTAACATTCTTACCGGCGTTCCGTCGGGCTTACTTAAATCCCATTCAATACGCCCTTCAAAACCGGTTATTTTTTTAATCATTTCGGCTAATTCTTTTATGGAAATATCGGCGCCGATTCCTATATTTATTATTTCTGATTCATTATAGTTATTCATCAAAAACACGCAAGCATCGGCCAAATCATCAACATAAAGAAACTCTCTTCGAGGAGCGCCGGTTCCCCATAACACAACCTTTTCCAAATTGTTAATCTTCGCCTCGTAAAATTTTCTTATTAATGCCGGCAGAACATGGGAATTATTTAAATCGAAATTATCGTTAGGACCGTATAAATTAGTCGGCATTACGGAAATAAAATTAGTGCCGTACTGCTTGTTATAACTTTGGCACATTTTAATGCCGGCGATTTTAGCAATCGCGTAAGCATCGTTGGTCGGCTCCAAATACCCCGAAAGTAAATATTCTTCCTTTATCGGCTGGGGACAAATCTTGGGATAAACGCAAGCCGACCCGAGAAATAGAAGTTTCTTTACCCCATTTAAATAACTGTTATGTATGATATTATTTTGAATCGTTAAATTTTCGTATATAAAATCAGCGGAATAAGTATCGTTGGCCAAAATTCCGCCTACCTTAGCCGCGGCATCGAAAACATATTCCGGTTTTTCTTCTTTAAAAAAATCCGCCACTTTGCTAACATCAAGCAAATTAAGCTCTTCGCGTGTTTTAAACACCAAATTCTTATAACCCTGGCTTTTTAGATTTCTTAAAATCGCAGACCCGACCAATCCTTTATGACCGGCGATATAAATTTTTGAGTTTTTTTCCATTTTTTAATTTAAGCCTATTCCAAAATCCCATCCAAATTGACCCCGCACCTTTTCAGAATTTAAGGCTACGCCAAATTCTTCTTTTTAATTGGCTATAAACCATCATGAAAAGGTGCGGGGTTGACATCATAATTTAAAAAAGGGTAAAAATTTGACCGATGCGCCAAGAATTTTTATTTCTTTTTCAAGCGTTAAATTAACAACCCAGGCTTCGCGAGGTTTATATTTTTCAATAAAGCTCTTCAGCGAATGTTCCACGGACGGCTCTTTCAATTTCTTGCATTTCACTTCTATCGGCAGAATGCCTTTGTCGGAAGATAACACAAAATCAACTTCGGCGCCATCTTTGGTGCGCCAAAAACGCGGCTCTCCGCTTTCGCCGAATTTTTCCCGCAAGAGATTAAATATAAAATTCTGGAAAATAAATCCGGAATTTTCAAACTCCATCTCTTGGCTAAAAAGGCCGATAGCGTAATTTCTTAATCCTAAATCGTTAAAATAAACCGTTGGCGATTTAACCACCTCCTGTCTTTTATTTTTAAAGTGGGGCGTTAAAAGATTAAGAACGAATGTCTTTTGGGCGTACCAGAGATAATTTTTTACGGTCGGAAGAGAAATATTGAGCGCCGAGGACAGCTCGGAATAGTTGACTAAATTACCAACTTGAGCGGCTAATAATTTCATCATTTGAGAGAAAGCGTCCACTTTTTCAACTTTCAGCAAATAAGATATGTCTTTCTCCAAATAGCTCCTGAATATTTCGCCGATGATTTTACGTTTTTCATCTAAAACGCCTTCAACAACGACGCGCGGATAGCCGCCGAATTTCATATATTCTTTCAAAAAAACCAACGCTTGTTCTTTATTTAATTTCAAAAAATCACTTAGTCGGTCTTCGTAGCGATAATTAGTTTTGAAATCCACAAACTCTTTAAAAGAAACCGGTTGAAGTTCAAATACCCTTTTTCTGCCCGCTAATGACTCGTGAATTTTTTCTTTTAATTCAAGACTGCCGGAACCGGAAATAATAAATTTATAGGGCAGGTTCCTATCGTAAATTCCCTTTAAAAAAATGCCGGCGTTTTCTTTTCTTTGAATTTCATCTATAAAAACATAGCCGCTTTTCTGGCCGAATTCCAATTCTATTCTTTTTACGAGGTTTAATTGGGAATTGAAAAAATTTTTATCCTCTTCAAAATCCAAGTTTAGAAATAAAGTCCGTTCGCCTTTTTTTTCTAAGATACCTTTGAGCTCGGTCATAATTGTGGTTTTCCCAACCTGACGAGCGCCGACAATAAGAGACATCTCCTTTTGAGAAAGATGTTTTTTCAAATCGTCCAAAAGTTTTCTTTTTATAATCACGCTTTAATTTTAGCCCGAGTATTTTTAAAGTCAAGTTATAAAAAACTCGGTCTGGCTAAAAAACGTAATTACCGCCTACTCTAAAATTCCGTCCAGATTTACGTCGTAGAGAATTTCATCTTGGACTAACCGATAAGAAATGATTTCATTAGGCGAAAACCAGTGCTTAATTTCCATTTCCGCTTCTTCAACTGAACCGGAAGCATGAATTAAATTTCTGCACATATTAAAATTATATAATAGTCACTTATTTACTCAAGAAACGAATAAAAGTATTGACTCGCTATTTCATCGCGGATATGTAATTTTTAAGCATAAAAATTGTCTCTGCTTTCAAATTGTTTTTAACCCATACCTTTTCTTTTTCGCTTAAAATCTCGCCAAGCCCTTGTAAAATTTGATTGTCTTTAATTTTTTCAATGATTGCAATACAATCCGCCAGATATTCTTTTATCTCTTTGCCGATTCCTTTTTTTATAACTTCCTGATTAATATCCCAATTATTCTTGGCAAAATAATAAATATCGTACACATCGCGCATTGCGATTTCGCCACGCAGAGTAAGAGCGACCAGTTTGCCGGCGAAAAGATAATCCTTTTTAGCTACCAACATTGAAATGCCGAGATGCTCTCTTAATTCGTAATAATCTTTAATATTTTCTGTAAATTCTCTAATATTTATTTCAATCTTAATGTTGTGATCCGCGTCTCCGTACGACAAAATCATAAAAATCGTGTGTCTCTTGATATATTTGTCTTTTATTTCTCCGTGCTTTTTCAAAATTTTAAGAACTTTATCAAATACTGTTTTTTGCGTGGCTATGTCCGCAGAAAGCAGATCAAAATCCAAATCTACCGAGAATCGCGGCAAGCCATAGAAAAAGTAGGCACAAGTGCCGCCTTTAAAGCCCAAGATGGAAGAGATGGATATATTCGTGTATATATCCTTCAAAATCTGCCCCATAACTAACTGATGTTTTTCTTTATTGAGCATTTTTACGGTATTTATTCAATCGTTTAATTAATTGTTGGTTATTGTAAATTTTTACCAACTCAAAACAATACGACCAGTTAATCGGCTTCAGATTGTCAAAATAATATTTCGGAAAGAGATAAATGGTGTCTAGGAAGGCCCGTTCCGGTACGGCAATGCTGTAATTGTTCTGATTCGCAATGCCGTCAGGATTATACAGCACGCTATCTTTAAGCTTCCTGAATGTAAAAGCGTGTTTATCAATGGTCATAGTTTTCGGCCATAAACTGGCGACAAAAATAGTATCGTAGTGCTGGAAAATAATACCCGCTTCTCGCAGAACTGTTTCAAAACTGATATAGGAAGGAATATAAATGCTTGTTGCCAACTCTTTGGGATCGTAATTTTTATCTTTGGCAAACACACCCCTTGTCATCCGCGTTAAAATTCCTTGTTTTACATAATAGGCAATTTTAGATTTAAGATTGTTTTGATTGGTTTCTTGCCAGAGCAAAGCCAAATCTTTATTGGTTAAAATCGTTTTTGAGGACTGGTATATTTTGGCAACTAAACTGTCCATATTAATTATATTTAACAGAAGTAATACTTATTCTTACTTCCATTGTAAATTATTCAAAAAATAAAGTCAAATAGCCCTTTAAGTTAATCCATTAAGAATCCATTAAGGTCACTCCAAAATTCCGTCTAGATTTACGTCGTAGAGAATTTCATCTTGGACTAACCGATAAGAAATGATTTCGTTGGGAGAAAACCAGTGCTTAATTTCCATTTCCGCTTCTTCAACCGAACCGGAGGCGTGAACCAGATTCCTTATCGCCCTTCCGTCGGTATCGGACATTTCGTACGAATCCAAAACATAGTCGCCCCTGATAGTGCCCACATCAGACGAAAGCGGTTCGGTTCCGCCAACTATCTTTCTGACGATTTTTACCGCGTGAGCTCCTTCCAAAACCAATGCAATTAAAGGCCCGGAAGACATAAACTTCACCAACCCCTCTAAAACCGGTTTGGAAATTTCTATGGGGTCTTCCGATGGCGGTTCTTGACCTTTTTCCTTATAACTTTTTATTGTTTTCTCTCCAACGGATTTCCGCCATCCCGGATCAAGCGTATAATGCTTTTCAATGTGATCGCCGCTTGCCACCGTCATTTTCATTGCCGCCAATTTTAATCCAATTCGCTCAAACCGTTGGATTATTTCTCCTATTAAAGTCCTTTGAACAGCGTCAGGCTTTATCAAAACTAAGGTTTGTTCTTTTTTAGAATAACTCATAACTAATGACTAATGACTTATGACTTTTTACTAATAGTTACTTTTTCAATTTTTTCTTAAATCCTCCTAATTGGCAAGAAATGCTATCGATTTTTTTATATATCCACTCAAATTCTTGTTTACTTATAAAATTATTAAAATAAAGAATATCAGCTGCGGCTAGTGTCTCATTTAATGAACCTAGGGAAATGTTAAAAAATCTATTCATATCTTTATCGGAAATTTTACCACTCCCTTCAGCTATATTCAAAACTACAGAAAATGCGGCTCTAATAACCTGTCCGCCCAAATCATATCTATACTCATTCGGTATCTTTTTAATTATTTTTAAAATAAACCCCAACAATTCCTTCGCGTCTTTATATACATTCCACTCAAGAAATCTGAATTTATTCATGCCGTCTCAAGTTATTAGTCATTTGTTATTTGTCATTAGTTACTTTTAGATGTAATTCTTTAATTTGCTTTTCGTCCACTTCAGAGGGCGCTTGCATCATTAAGTCGCGGCCGTCGCCGGTTTTTGGAAATGCCATTACTTCTCTGATGTTTGGCTCGTTGAACAAAATTGCAAATATTCTGTCCAAGCCCAAAGCGATTCCGCCGTGGGGCGGAGCTCCGTAT
>JAKAFV010000022.1 GCA_021817915.1 bacterium
AAATCTCCGCCTTGGAGAAAAGAGTAGAAAAGGACGGAATTGTTGCTGTTTTTCTCGGGAAAGACTCGGAAAATAACCGGTACATCAGGGTTCGCGTAGTAGATACAGGGCAATACAAATTTTGGCCAGCGAAAAAGGTGAGATTTCAATAACGCGTCTTAAGAAAGGAGGGAGTGCCGTGGATAATAAGGCTATCAGGGATAAAAGGGTCTGCCTTATGATTTTGGCGAAAGAGGCGATAGTCCATCTTCTGGATGTTTGTTGCGGGTCTTTTGAGAAGACTGACCCGCGGTATGCTCAGCTCCAGGACATCCTTCTCGAGGCCGGACTGAGCCCTGAAGATTTCATCCGGGCCGATGCCAAAGCCCGGAATGAATACAGAAAACTGATGAGAACAAGAAGAGCTACGGTTCTGGCGGCCGTTTTTACTCGCCGTTCTATAAGATTTAATTAGTCCGGTTTGCGCCGGGCTGGTACAACGCCGTTTCCTTGGAGGAGGAGCGGCTTTTTTATTAAAATTAAAACCCCCGTTGCCGTTGAAACGTGACAATGGGGGTTGCTACATAATTTTCGCTATTTCTCTTCTCGCTGCATAAAAGCGTTGTGCGTGGCCGTTGTTGCCGTGTTGGCCTGTTAGCACCGGAGCATCGTCGCCGTTGAGAATAATGCCTAGTTTCACACCCTCATTGGCGCGATACTTATCCGTGATACCAAGAAATACTTCGGTAACCGCTGCTACAAGAACTGCTTTCCCGTAAAGTTGAGGGAGGGTAATCTCTACGGTAACGGTCCCGGATTTCGGAGTTGTTACGATATTAATTACAGAAATCGCTATGGCAACAGAGCGACTTCTTTTGGGCGGGACAAACACGACTCCGAGCGTATTTGCCATTTCTGTGAGGTTCTCGATTCTTGCTCTTCTGATTTTGCTCATCAGAAGGGGGAATTCCTCCCTCATTTTTTCTAAAATCTTCTCGTACAAGTAGGGAGACACTTGTATGAGCGAAAACAACGGTAGGTCGCTTAAAATTCTTGCCACGGCAGTGTCTCCTTTCATTATTTTTTTGTGATGACCTGCTTTGTTTATAGATGGTTTTAAACGGCAAATCAAGGGGAGGTGGGATTTTCCCAGTTAAGTGCTAAAATCATTTTATGGCGTTGAAGAAAATAAAATATATTATTGGTATAGACGAAGTTGGGCGAGGGCCATTAGCAGGGAATGTGACAGTCGCCGCTGTTGCGATGGCAAAAAAATTAAAACTTAAAACTCGGAATTTGAAACTTAGAGATTCTAAAAAGCTGACTTCGCGCCAGCGTGAAATTTGGTTTAGCTGTATAAAAAAAGAATTATGCCTGCCATATGCCGTGGCGAGCGTTTCGCCAAGAGCGATAGACAAAATAAATATTTCCGAGGCGGCGAATTTAGCAGCTAGCCGCGCATTTAATAAATTAATTTTAAAACTAAAAAAACCTGCTTCCCTCGAGGGAAGCAGAATCTTTCTTGATGGCGGTTTGTTTCTTCAAAGCTCAAAACTTAAAATTTGGGATTTAAAGCCCAAGACAATAATTAAAGGCGACGAGAAAATTCCGGCGATTTCGCTGGCTTCAATTGTCGCCAAGGTGAGCCGTGACAGGCAAATGAAAAATTTAAGTAAAAAATATCCGCAGTACGGGCTTGAAAAGCATAAGGGCTATGGCACAAAAGAGCATTTTAAGGCGATTAAAAAGCACGGCCCGTCAAAAATACACAGATTGACCTTTTTAAAGAAAATGCGTTAGTATAAACAAATATGAAGCGGTACATCCTTGCGGTTTCAATAATTATTTTAATAATAGTTATTTTCTTCACAGGATTCTTTTTTAAAAAAGAACGTTTTTTTGACGAGAATATCCAGCTTAGAAAAGAAAATGAAAATCTGAAGGCCGAGCTCCAAAAGTATCAAATATTAAGTATCAAGTATCAAGAACCGACAGACGGCTATTTAACGGTTAAAGTTTTTTCAACTTATCCCTTTAATGTCAAAAGCCAAATAACTGTGAATGTCGGCGAGGCGCAGGGCGTAAAAAAACTTATGCCGGCGCTTTTTGGAAGAAATATTTTACTTGGCCAAGTTATTGAGGTTTCAAAAAATTACAGTTCTATCCAGACGATTTTTGACCCAGGCTGGCAGTTGCCAGTAAGAATCGGCGAAAAAGAAATAAACGGGCTTTTACAAGGCGGAAACGAGCCTAAAATAACATTTATAGAAAAGGACAAGCCGATAACCGTCGGCGATGCCGTTTATTCCGCTAAGCAAGGCTTTCCTTTGGGCTTGAAAGTTGGAGAAATATCAGAGATTAAAGAATCGGCGCCCGGAGTTTTTAAGGAAGCGGTTTTAACAACTCCTTTTAATATAGGCGCTTTAAGAGAGGTAGAAATTTTATTGCAATGAAATTTTTTTCCCTTATTTTGTCCGTCGGGGTTTTGAGCGTTATACAATCATACGGGTTTTCGGTTTTCGGCGTTGCGCCGAATTTGGCGCTGTCGGCGGTTGTGGCGGCCTCCTTTTTTGCCGCGAATTTTTTTGAAGGAATTTTTTTAGTTTTGCTCGCTTCTTTGATATTAAAATTCGGTTCGGGGTTTGAAACGGGGATTTTAACTTTCGCGCTTATTGGAGCGGTAATCGCGATTGCGGCGAAATTTATTCCTTGGCGTTATTTTGCGGGAAATTTAATCGCGCTTGTAATCGCGGTTTTGCTTTTTTACGCCTTTTTAAACCCAGGCTTAATTTTATCCCTGGTGTTCGCAAAGGAATTATTTTTGGATATAGTTGCTTCCTCTCTTATTTTTGCCTTTTTGTATTTTTTGTGGCAAGATAAATAATATGAAATTTTCTTATACTTTAATTAAAAAATTGGCGCCGGTTGTAAAAAGCAAAAAAGATTTAATTGAAAAATTGAACGAATTTGCTTTTGAAGCGGTTGATGCGGGCGGAAATTCTTTTGAGGTGGCGCTTCCAGCGAACAGATATTCCGACGCGGCTTCGCACATCGGTATTGCCCGAGAGATATCCGCCATCTACGGAAAAAAATTTGATTCGCCGGTTTTTAATTTAAAGCCTTCAAAAAATAACGGTTCGGCAAAGGCAAATTTTAAAGTTTCAATAGAAGACAAAAAATTGTGCCCGCGGTACATGGGCAGATATTTTGAAAACGTTAAATTCGGGGCATCTCCGAAATGGATGAAGGATGTTTTGGAAGAGTGCGGTCTAAGGCCGATAAACGCGGTGGTTGATGTTATGAATTACGTGATGCTTGAAACGGGTCAGCCGTTGCACGCTTTTGATTACGACAAAATAGCCCAATCTCAAATTATCGTCCGCCGGGCGAAAAAAGGCGAGAGAATAGTTTCGTTAGACGGCAAAAATTATGAACTTAATGAGAATATTTTAGTAATTGCCGACGCTAAAAAGCCATTGGCAATTGCCGGAATAAAAGGCGGGAAAATCGCCGAAGTCGAGCCGAACACAAAACGGATTGTTGTTGAAGCGGCGAATTTTACCGGCGCCCCTATTTATAGAGCCTCAAAATCGCTCAAGCTCGCGACAGACGCTTCCGTAATTTTTTCGCACAATATTTCTCCCGTTTTGGCTGAAATCGGCCTGAAAAGAGCGGGCCAATTGCTTGAAGAAATCGCCGGAGCGAAAGCGGGAAAAACGATTGACGCGAGCTATGTGAAACCGGGCAAAAAAGTAATAAAATTTGACGTCGAGAAATTTAAAAAATTAATCGGCGTTGATTTAAGCGCGAAGGTGTGCGCCGATTATTTAAGCAATCTCGGGTTTGAAATAATACAAAATACAAAATACAAAATACAAAATACATTTATCGTAAATGTTCCGGCTTGGCGGTGCGATGTTTCTATTTTTGAAGATTTGGCGGAGGAAATTGCCAGGCTTTATGGTTTAAATAAGCTAAAATCGCAACCGCCCAAAATTCACATTCATCCGTCGGGCTTTGAAGACCAAATTGTTTTTAAAGATAAACTAAGAAAAGTTTTGGCCGGTTTTGGATTTGACGAGATTTTAAATTATTCTTTTATCGGCGAAGATGACTTGGGTAAAAATCCAGCGTGGAAAAATAAATTATTGGAGCTTGAAAATCCCATTAGCGATAAAGCGAAATACATGAGGCCGTCTTTGGCGCCGAATCTTATTAAAAACATAGAGCCTAATTTCAGATTTTTTGACGGCATTAAAATTTTTGAAATAGGAAAAGTTTTTTACGCGAATGCTCCGGAAAAATTAAATTTAGGAATTTTAATAGCGTCCAAAAGGGATAAGCAAATTTTCTTTGAGCTTAAAGGAATTATTGAAAATATATTTAAGAGCATAGGATTGGTTGATTATATGATGCCTGAGCCGGAAAAAGGAGCTTGGGTTGATGATTTTGCCGGAAATTTGATTTCGGGTGAAATTTTAGAAATTGAATCGGACGAAAAAATTATCGGCTATCTTGGCAGGGTTGATTATTCCGGCGCTGAAGCGGTTTTGGCGGAAATAGATTTGGATATTTTATTAGAATTAATTGAGGAAGAGCATGAATACCGGCCATTGGCGAAATATCCTTCAATAATGCGCGACATTTCCATTTTGGTTAGCCCCGCGGTTAAGGTTGGAGAAATGATGAGGCTTATCCAGCAATCGGATTTAAAATATATTGAAGACGTGGATATGATTGACGAATATGAAATGAACGGCAAGCGGAGCCTGACGTTTAGAATTATTTTTCAGGCGGAAGATCGCACCCTTAAAGAAAAAGAGGCAAGCGATGAAATGGAAAAAATTAAAAAACTTCTTAAGTCTAAGTTTGGGGCAGAGATTAGATAAGAAAATACTCCCGCCATGGCGGGAGTATTTTCTTTATTCTTGCCTGAATTTATCTATTGACCTGAAGCTTACTTTCTCCGGGTCAAATTTAAGCTTGACGCTGCCTATGGGGCCGTTTCTGTGCTTGGCAATAATAATTTCCGCGCTATTTTGTTCTTCTGGCGACAAATCTAACTTTGCTTTGTCTTTTCTGTAAATAAACATAACAACGTCGGCATCCTGCTCTATTGAACCGCTTTCGCGAAGGTCGGACAGGCGGGGAACTTTTACGTCTCGTTGTTCTACGGCGCGGGAAAGCTGGGCAGCCGCTAAAACGGGCACTTCAAGCTCGCGCGCCAAGGCTTTTAATCCACGGCTTACCTCCGTCATTGCCGCCACCATGTTGTCGGTGTGGTTTCTGGGCTGGATTAATTGAAGGTAATCAACAACTAATAATCCCAGGCCATGTTCAATTTGAAGCCGGCGCGCCATTGATCGGAGCTGGATAATATTTGCCGAAGGGGTGTCGTCTATGTAAATAGGCGCTTGCGCCAGGCGGTCTAGCGCCGCTTGAATCATTTCAAACTCTATTTCGTCTTTTATTCTTCCGCTTCGCAGTTCCCAAAGGGCGACCTGGGCTTCGGAAGCGATAATTCTATCTACGATTTGGTCCCGCGACATTTCAAGCGAAAAAATTCCAACCGGAAGTTTTGTTTTAACGGCGGCATTTCTGGCGATGTCCAAGCACAAAGCGGTTTTTCCCAAAGAAGGCCTAGCGCCTAAAACTATCAAGTCTGATTTTTGAAGCCCGGAAAGGTAAGAATCTATTTCGTCATAGCCCGTGGTTATTCCGCGGAGCCCCTTTTCTCCCTGGTGGAGTTTTTCTATTCTCTCATACGCCGCTTTGAGCTCGTCTTTTATCGGAACGAAGTTTTGCGGGCGCGATTGCTGGCTAATGGAAAAAATTCTTTGCTCAATATCGTCAAGCAAGTCTTCCGTGTCTCCGGAAGTGTCAAAAACCTTTTCGGTTATTTCGGAAGAAGCGCCAATTAGTTCGCGGAGAACTTTTTTCTGGCGGACAATTTTGGCGTAATAGGCAATGTGGCTGGCAGTCGGGACGGAATTGATGATATCGGTGAGATAGCTCGCGCCGCCGACTTCATTTAATCGGCCGTTGTCTTTAAGTTTTTTATTGACGCTTAAAACATCTATCGGTTCGCCTTTTTCAAAAAGTTCAAAAATCGCGTCAAATATTTTTGCATGGGAAGGCTGGTAAAAATCTGAAGGCTTTATTAAGTCCGCCACTTTAATAATGGCTTCTTTGTCCAACATTAACGCTCCCAGAACCGAGCGTTCGGCTTCTAAATCTTGAGGGGGAAGTTTTAAATCCATAAAATTAAAATTCTAAATTCCAAACACTAAATTCTAAATAAATCCCAATTAACAAAATACAAAATTCAAAACGTTTAGGATTTAGATATTAGAATTTAGGATTTGCGAAAGACTGGTCCTTTGGCCGTGTCTTCTATAAGGTATCCTAACTTTTCTATTTGTTTTCGCAAGGCGTCAGCTTGAATAAATTGTTTATTATTCCTTAATAACTCGCGTTTTTCCGCCAAGTCCTTTATTTTTTGCGGTATTTCGGCTGATTTTTTAGACTTCACGCTTTTTAGTCCAAGCCCTAAAACCTTGTCAAAATCCAATAATAACCGTTTTTTGTCTTGATTCGGCAAATTTTTTTCTTTTATAACTTCCCATACAATCGAAAGCGCCTTTGGAGTATTTAAGTCGTCGTTTATGGCGGTTAAAAACATTTTTTCGTATCTCTCCGCCAATTTTTTACTTGCCCGCCGTAGTTTTAACGTAGGCGGGTTTTTTTTGGCGGCGAATTCGTTTATATGCCGGTAAAGGCGGTTTAGCGAATTTTGGCTCGCCACAATTGATTGCCAAGTGAAATTTAATTTTTTTCTGTAATGCGTTCCAAGAAGCAGATAGCGGAACGCCGAGATATCAACGTTATTTTTTTCTAAATCGCGAAGCGTAAAAATATTGCCGAGCGATTTTGACATTTTTTCGCCATTAACCAAAAGATGTTCGCCGTGAATCCAGAATTTGCTGAATTTTTTTCCGGTG
>JAKAFV010000023.1 GCA_021817915.1 bacterium
GAGGGGAATCATGCCAAAAACCTCAATGTTTTTCGCCAAGAAGGCCAACCTTGCCCCCGGTGTGGAACGGAAATTAGAAAAATTCGTGTCGGGGGGCGAGGAACACATTTTTGCCCCGCCTGCCAGCGGCTTTAGCCGCAGGCTAATGCGGGCAGGCCAGCTTGCCAAAAATTATGATTATATTTTTATACGGCCTGGATTTTTATCGGAGGCAGAGAAAACTTAATAAAATAGTTGAAGAGTATAAACAAAAACACTCGGATATTTCCCTAGAGCGTTTTAATTTGGAAGAAGACGGCGAATTTGAAAGATTGAAAGATTTTGCCGGCCAGATGTCTATCTTTGGCGTAAAAAAAATGGCGGTTCTAAAAAATATTTCCGAAGCGGAACCGGAAAAAATAAAGGAGTTTCTTAAAAATTATTTTAATTCGGAAAACTTGACGATTTTAATATCGGAAAATTCCATTCCCGACGAGTTTGAAAATTTGCTAAAAAAAGCGTTTTTGGCCGAAAAGTTCGACGAGCTTAGCGCGGAAAAATTAAAGTTTTTCGGCCAGAAAGAAATTCAAAGTAGGGGAGTTTTAATTTCCGATTCGGCGCTGAATTTCTTAGTTCAGAATTTCAGGAGCGATACATGGGGCTTTATGAATGAACTGGAAAAATTGATTTTGTTAAAATCGCAAGCCGGCGCGGAAATAACCCTTTCCGATGTTAAAAACGCCGGTTATTATGCCTATGAGGCTCCGAACTTTTTTGATTTTATAAATTCCGTCGCCAGAAATTTCCCCCCGAGGCAAAAGATTGTAAGCTTGGAAAAATTATTATTAGGGCAGGAAGAGCCGGCAAAAGTTTTTAATTTTATGGCGAGCTCAAGGTATTTATCCAAGGATTTGGTGAAGAAACTTGCCGATTGCGACGTCTTGGTGAAATCGGGAAAGCTTGATTATGAAGACGTCTTTTTGAGCCTGTCTTTAAATTAAAATATATTTGTAATATAGTTAGAACAAATAAATAAAAGGTCGCTTAAATTAAAAAATAAAAATAAAAATGAGGCATCTTAATTGGGTTCAGTTAATATTGGGAATTTGGGTTTTTGTTTCGCCGTGGGTTCTTGGATTTTCTGAAATAGACGTGGCGTTGTGGGGCAATATGGTTGCCGGCGCGCTGATCTTGGTGGTTTCTTTATGGGAAATCTTCGGCAAAAGCCCGTCTCCCATGCAATAAGCGCCTTATTGATGAAAATGGTAAAAATTTATAGCACGCAAACCTGTCCGTATTGCGAGATGGCAAAAGAATATTTGGCGGAACAGGGAATTAAATATGAAAATTACGACGTAGCGGGCGATGAAGCCGCCAGAAAAGAAATGGTTGAAAAGTCGGGCCAGATGGGCGTTCCCGTTTTGGATATTGATGGTACGATAATAGTCGGTTTTAACAAGCCGGAGATGGAAAAGGCTTTAAAGCTTAACAAATAAAGTTATGTACGAATTAATAATCGTTGGCGGAGGCCCCGCGGCAATTTCGGCGGGGATAGTTTCTGCCAGAAAAAAAATAAAAACTTTGGTTATCGCGGATTCTTTCGGCGGCCAGTGGATTATGGCGGGCGATATCCAAAATTTTATCGGGACCAAATCGGTCTCCGGTTTTAATTTGGCAAAAAATTTGGAATCGCATTTAAAGGCGCAGGAAGGAATTGAGGTAAAACAGGCTGCGGTTTTAAAAATAACAAAGAAGGGCGCCGGATTTTCCATTGAAATTGATAAGGGCGAAACCTTTGAGGCAAAAACGGTTTTAATCGCTTCCGGTTCGGGCCACAGAAAGCTGAATATTCCGGGGGAAAAAGAGTTTGAAGGCAAGGGAGTTTTTTATTGCGCCACTTGCGACGCGCCGTTAATGAAGGACAGGGCAGTTGCGGTTGTCGGAGGCGGAAATTCCGCTTTTGAATCCGCTATAAGCCTTTTAGATTATGCTTCAAAAATTTACGTTTTAGATCGCGCCGAAATTTTGAAAGCGGACGAAATTAACCAGGAAAAAGTCAGAAATTCCGGCAAAGCGGAAATAATCGCGGGAGTTTCAATAACTGAGATTTTCGGGGATAAGATGGTTTCCGGATTAAAATATCAGAGTTGCGATGGCGGTGAAATAAAAGAACTAGCGGTTGAGGGAATTTTTATTTCAATCAGCCGTATCGCGAATAACGAAATTGTAAATGGATTGGTTGAAGTTAATCAGGCGGGTGAAATTATAGTTGATCCGAAAACGCAAAAAACTTCCGTTGATGGAATTTGGGCGGCTGGAGATGTTACAGACGTGCTTTACAAACAAGGGAATGTCGCCATCGGCGACGGCATGAAAGCCGCGCTGAATATTTATTCTTATTTGAGGATAGATAATAAGAAATAAGACATAAGAGTAAGACATAAGAAATAAGAATAAGGATACGAATCATTTACGTCTTATTTCTTAAACCTTAAACCTTCAGATAAAAGATTTAAGATTTAAAAAAATAGAACCTTTTTCGGGTTCTATTTTTTTTCTGAGCGGGCGAAGGGAGTCGAACCCTCGTCTGGACCTTGGAAGGGTCCCATAATAGCCGTTATACCACGCCCGCTTAATTTATACTTGTTTAAATACGCTTTCTATCCAACCCATTATTTTTCGATGCAGATTTACTCCAAAATTTGGGTTGCCATTGCTTATAATAGATAATCGAACGGTTCCATGGGGCAACTTTCTTTTTTTGTAATTAGATTTATCTGCTCTTTTATCTATCTGCGTTTTTCTAAATTGTTTTAGCGGGAGCCCTGTGATTTTTCTCCAGTAATCGGCGCATTCTTTTTCGTTATTGTCGGGGTAAAGGTGCATTGTTAGTGTGATATGGTCATCTTTGAGCCCGCAAATATCTTTAAACCACTTAATTGTTAATTTTATAGTATTAGCGTCGGAATTGCTAATTTGCGCTGTTTCAAACGATTTAGAACCTTCCCCGATGTATAGGCCTATTCCAATCATCCATAAATCTCTTTTCGCGATAGTCCCCAATTCTTTTTCCGCGAATAATTTTATTTTTTCAATATCTTTGACTCTTTGGTTGTGTTTGATTTGCCCTGATTTGAAAGGCCCATTTTTAATTCTTTCTACAACTTGTTCGTTGGGCGTAAAAGGCGTTTCTTTAAACCAGCAACTTAAAGTGCTTTTGCTAATATTTAATTTTTCCGAACTCATATTATAAGAGTAGCCTTGCCCTCTTAATTTATTTGCTCTTTCTCTCCTCTCATTCATAGTATTAGTATATCATACTATGATATCCAGTACAATTGTCGCTTATTGATAAACAATTTGTACTAAGCGAATCTATCATTTCTTGCTTTTCAAGGCAAGGGGTGATATTATATTTTGAAATGTTTTCCGATATTTATTCAAAAATTCCCAAAAGGATTAAGATGTTAATCCTTTTTATAGTGATAATTTCAGCGGCTTTTCTCGCTTTTCAGTTTTGGTTTGCGGACGCCAAGAATGTTCCCAGCGATTTTTTGCGGGCTCGCCAAGAAGCTTCGCTTGTCGCTTCGGAGATAGTTATTATTTCCAGCCAATCGACAAACAATCTTAGCCAAATTGCCCAGCTCGATAAAGAAGGAAAATACACGGAAGCGCTCATTTTAGTTTCGCAAGAGCTTGAACGCAATAAAGAAGCGAGAGACAAAGCTATAAAACTTTCAGTCCAACTGGAAATGATGACAAAAAATTTGTCGGCGATTTCTCCGGCTTCGGCGAGCAGGACAGCCTTAGAAGCGATAACTTCGGAAACTTCTTTGATAAGCAAGCTTATTGATTATAATGACGACTTGACTCAATTGCTTGAAATTTTACAGAATAAATTCTTGGGCAAATACGGCGGGGATAAAATTTTAGAATTAATAGCCAAAATAAATGATGATGTAAAAGTTATCAACGAGTTGAATAAAAAATTCAACGATATAATGGAAAGCTTTGATAACGGTTAAGCATGCGGGGTGTAGTATATCGGCAGTACGCATGCATGGCCCCGCACTAAAAATCGGAGTGTAGTATAGTGGTAGTACGCATGCATGGGGTGCATGTAGTCCGAGTCCGATTCTCGGCACTCCGACTATGGTTGATTCCGATTTTAGTACGGGGTATAGGTGCATGATTGGGTTCCCTGCCTGCCGGCAGGCAGGAATTCTCGGCACCCCGACAACTTTGGTAAAAAAAAATTCGTCCGCCGGTTGGCGGACGGATTTTTTATTATTTACGACTTTTTGCCCTTAAGGCATTTGGCGCAAGCCAAAACCCTTCCGTTCTCGGCGGATTTCATCCATTGGAGGTTGGGCTGTTTTCTTTTTTTAGGCGTCGGGTTATAATTGCTGCGAAGCTTCTTTCTGGCTCCGCGAATAATAGAACCTTTGCCGCATATTGCGCATTGTTTCATAAGGGTTAATATAATTTAATTGAAATTAAAAGTCAAAAGTTGAAGGCTTAAAATGGAATTAATTTACACAAAATTATTTTTATACGTCATAATCGTTCTTTCGGCGAGCTTCCATGAGTTCGCCCACGCCTTCGCCGCTTTCAGGCTTGGCGATTCAACCGCCAAAGACGAAGGCAGGCTGACATTAAATCCTTTCAAGCACGTAGATTTAGCAGGAACGGTTATTATCCCGTTATTTTTGCTGTTTTTTGGCGGAATATTTATCGGCTGGGCAAAGCCGGTTCCTTATAACCCGTATAATTTGCGCGATAAAAAATACGGTTCGCTTAAGGTTGGATTCGCGGGTCCGGCGGCGAATTTTTTAATAGCTTTAATTCTTGGAATTTTTCTCAGGCTGGTTTTTACGGGGATTTTCGGGGCAACTGCCTTCTCTGGAGTTTTTTTATCGGCCGTGGCATTGATAATTTACATTAATATATTTTTAGGGATTTTTAATCTTATTCCGATTCCGCCGTTAGACGGCTCAAAAGCGATAATGGATTTATTCCCGAAAACAGCTTATGCCATGGCAACTCTCGGCGTTGTCGGAATATTTTTGGCTTTATTAATTTCGTTTTATTTTCTTTCTCCTCTGGCGGAATTTGTTTTTAAATTAATAGTCGGGCAATCGTTTGGATTTTAAAATGGCAGAATTTGAAATTAAAAACAGCCGTGGAAAATTTCGGACCGGCGTTTTAAAAACTCCACACGGCAAAATAGAAACGCCTAATCTGGCGATTGTCGCCACAAACGGCGGAATAAAACTTTTTGATAAAACCGACCATCGCAAGGCAAAACTTGAACTGACGATTTCAAACACTTTTCATCTTTTTGTTAATAAAAAAATACCGGAAATAAAAAAAGTCGGAGGCATACACAAATGGAACGGCTTAAAAAATCCTATAATGACGGACTCCGGCGGATTCCAGGTTTTTTCGCTTGGCTGGGGCAAAACCCACGGCACTGGGAAGGTTTTGGAAAATGAAAAACTTTTCCATCAATCTAAGGAAGTCCGACTTCCTAAATTTGGGAAAGAACAAATTTCTTCTTTAACTTTAAATAGCCAAGTAAAAATTTCAGAGAACGGAGTAGTTTTCGAGTATAGCGATAAAAAATACGAACTTACTCCCGAAAAATCAATCAGGCTCCAAAAAGACATCGGCGCGGATATTATTTTCGCTTTTGATGAATGCACTTCACCGCTTCATAATCACGCTTACAATAAAAAAGCGGTGGAACGGACGCACAGGTGGGCGGTGCGTTGCTTGAAAGAATTTAAGAGAGCTCAAAGCTCAGCGCTCAATGCTCAAAGCTTATTCGGCATAGTGCAGGGCGGAATTTACAGGGATTTGCGGGAAAAATCTTCAAAATTTATCGGTTCTTTGCCTTTTGGCGGATTTGGCATAGGAGGCTCTTTTGGAGAAAAACAGATGAGAGAAGTTTTGGGCTGGGCATTAAGCGGTTTGCCGAATCATATGCCCAGGCATCTTTTGGGAATTGGAAAATTAAGCGATATTTTTATCGGGGTAAAACAGGGAATAGATTTATTTGATTGCGTTATTCCCACCCGCGAAGCAAGACACGGGAGAATTTATGTTCCAAGCGGAAAGATTGATATCGGAAAAGAAATTTTTTCCAAGGATAAAAAATTAATAGATAAAAATTGCGATTGCTGGGTTTGTAAAAATAAAATTAAGAGATGCGAGCTCCGGGAATATTTAAAAAACGACAAATTAAAAGGCCAAAAATTGGCAATGTTGCATAATATCGAATTTTATAAAAATCTTTTTGCCGAAATCCGCGGGTCCGCCGGAAAAATGGATAAATTGGAGAAAAAATATTATAATTATTTAAAGGGCCGAAATTAAATAAATACAGAATATATAATGGTTGAAAACGTAAATATTAAACATTGCGAGAGTTTGACGCGAATGGAAAAATTCGCGATTTGGATAACAAATCATATTGGAACAATGGGGTTCTTTTTGATTCTGTTTTTCTGGACTTTGACATGGCTGGCTTGGAATATTTTTGCTTTGGAAGAATTAAAATTTGACCCGTATCCCGCTTTCGCGCTTTGGATTTTTATTTCAAATATGATGCAACTTTTCTTTTTGCCGCTTATTATGGCCGGGCAAAATTTACAGAACCGGCACGCGGAGTTAAGGGCGGAAAATGATTTTGAAACGAATCTTAAAGCTGAAAAAGAAATAGAAATGATTTTAGAAAAATTGAAAGTTCAAGAGGAAAAAATATCCAAACTTTTGGATAGGATAGGAAAATAATCAGGCTTTTGCTACTACCAAAGCGATTATCTTTTCAGCGCC
>JAKAFV010000024.1 GCA_021817915.1 bacterium
CGCCGGCTGGGGCATGCGCGACATTCCATTTTCAAAATAGGCGCGGACTATGCCCGCGGTGTTCTCGGGCCTTAAGACCAAGCGGTCCCCGCCTTTTGTTTTTAAAACAAACATTTCTTTTTCAACGATGTCCGTCGAGACTCCCACTCCCCGTTCAAAAACTTCGGCTTTCTCCAAAATCGGCGTGTCTATTCTTGAAAAATTATAAAAATTAGCCGTGTCTTGGCTGGCTTTTTTAACTCTTTCCCACAAAGGCTGTTCCGCGGGCAAAATGTCCCGCATGCCCTTCGGGCTTTGAAGCGTTGCTTTGCTATCCTTTTCTGGCTTATTTAATTTATTTTGTTTTTTTTGTTTTAAAGGTCTAGGCATGATATTAATTCAAAATGTAAATATCAAAATGGAAAATGACAATGTAAAATGTTAAAGATTTTAACGTTTTACTCATTTTTTAATTTTGACTTGTAATTTTGATTTTTGATTTTTGAACTTTGATTTTTCTAATACGCCGGCTGCTCTACCGCCATAGCCTTATTAAAAGGCCACAGGCGCAAACGGACCAAGCCGACTATTTCTGATTTTTGCAAACTTCCCCAGCTCCGCGAGTCAAAACTGTAATTGCGATTGTCGCCCATTACAAAATACTGGCCGTCTTTTAAAGTAACTTCTTCATTCCCGGAAGTTTTTAAGCCTGCCGGCAAATAAAATTCTTCCAAAATAAAACCGTTTGAATTCTTAGAATTATAAATTTTAACTTTGCCGTCGCTTATTAAAAGGCGCTCGCCCGGCAAGCCAATAACTCTTTTAATATAATAAACGCTTTCATCCCCGGGGTAATGAAAAACTATTACGTCCCCTCTTTCCGGCTCGTTAAACCGATAGCTGACTTCGTCTATTAATAAATAATCGTTAGACGAAAAATTCGGCTCCATCGAAGCGCCGCTTACTAAAAAAGGCTGGACGATAAAACTCCGTATGGCAACCACAACTGCCACGGCTACCGCCACAACTTCAAATATTTCCCAAAAAGAATAAAGAAAAGCCTTCATACCCGGTAGTAGAAACTCGACAGCGCAAAATAAAGCGAGCCGAAGAATCTTTGTCTAATTTAATATTTTTATCAAAATAGCGACTTTACGATTTGCTTAAAATTCATTTTGCCAGGCGAGCTTCCGTCGAGTTTTCACTACCGGGCATATTCCCAAATAATATTTTTTATTATACAATCAAGGTAATGAATGTCAAACCCCGTTTAATTATCGGGCTGGGCAACCCGGACAAAGAATACGAGCATACCTACCACAATGTCGGATTTTTAGCGGTTGATTTTTTAGCCGGATATCTCAAAACTTTAAAGTCCGAGGTTTATATGAACGAATCCGGCGGGTTTGTCAGAAAAACCATCAAGAAAAACGGTGTTAAACCCGAAGAAATATTAATTATTCACGATGATTCCGATATAAAAATGGGAGAATACAAGCTTTCTTTCGGCCGTTCTTCCGCCGGGCACAGAGGCGTCCAATCGATAATAGATTCTATTAAAACCAAAAATTTCTGGCGCTTAAGGGTTGGTATCAGAAAAAACAAACGGCAAAAAGCTTCGGAGATCGTTTTAAAAAAAATCTCAAAAGGAGATATGGAAATATTAAATAAGGTTTTTAAGAAATTTGTACGTTATGCCCAGTAACACTACTTCAATGTTTCGCTTTTGATAAAAGCGAAAACGAAGATGAGTTGCTAGGCAAAAGATTAATCAATAAACACTGCATCAGTCCAATCACGATTCATCGTGATTAAGTTGAAGTAGTGTTACTGGGTATGTCTAAAATAAAAACGTTTATTTTGCTCATCGGCGATATCGCGATTCTATATGGCTCGCTGGTTTTAACGATGGTTCTGCGATACGGAACCGAAAATTTTGCGCAATTCCTTTCCGCCCACATACAGCCATTTTCATTTATTTTCCTTTTTTGGCTTTTAATTTTTTATCTTGCCGATTTGTACAAAGTAAAAAATTCCGGAGCTAATTTAAATGTTTTACAAACTTTTGTTTTCGCGATTTTTATCAGCGTTATCGGTTCAATTATCCTTTTTTATTTGTTCCCGTCTGTATTTGAACTAACGCCAAAAACAAATCTAATTATCCTAGCTTTAGTTTTCGGGCTTATTGATTTGGGCTGGCGGTTTGTTTTAGCAAAAATTTTCATCGTCGGCGGATTAAAAACCAAAGTTGCCTTTATCGGCGATTCGCCGATTACCAACGAAATAAAATCATATCTTCAAAAAAACCC
Source organism: bacterium (assembly GCA_021817915.1). Classification (GTDB taxonomy): domain Bacteria; phylum Patescibacteriota; class Minisyncoccia; order UBA6257; family UBA9933; genus QYPD01. The sequence continues at coordinate 2,289 of JAKAFV010000024.1, forward strand.
GCAAATGGGATATGAAATCGTTCCTAAAATTGAAGACGGCGCCGACATGGCCGTTATCCAGCCAAACGCTAAAAACGATCCGAAATTTATAGATTTTTTCTATAATCTCTTGGCGGCGAAAATCGCCGTTGTGGATTCAATTAAATTCTACGAAATGATTTTCCAAAAACTTCCAATCGAAGAGATAGAAAGAGGCTGGTTTATTGAAAAGATAACCACCCGCCGAAAATTTTATGAATTTACCAAAAGATTAATAGACATAATATTCTCAATAATTCTCGGAATTATATTCTTACCCTTCGGATTAATTATCGCTGTTTTGGAAAAAATGAGTTCGCGTAAGGGTCCGGTTATTTTTAAGCAAGAAAGAGTCGGACTAAACAACAAAACTTTTATTCTTTTAAAATTCGGCATAATGAAAGAAGATAAAGGCTCGCCTTGGACCGGCGAAAACGACGACCGATTTACTCTTTTGGGAAAATTTTTAAATCATACCCATTTAAATGAAATCCCCCAGCTTTATAATATTTTTAAAGGAGATATCTCGTTTATCGGGCCCCGGGCAGAAGACAAAAAGCTTGTTGAAATTTACCGCCAAATCCCCCATTATGAAATCCGCCACATGATAAAGCCCGGCCTGACGGGCTGGGCCCAGTTAAATTACAAAGCCAGCGCCTCAATTGAAGAGGCCAAGGAAAAATTGAAGTATGATATTTATTACATCAAAAACCGTTCGCTTCTTCTTGATTTTATAATTTTTCTTAAAACCGCGAAATACTTTTTCTTTTCTAATTAATAATGCCCAGTAATTCAACTTCAACGATGTTCTTTTATATTTATGTGCTATTCAGCGTTAAGAACGATGGGCATTATATAGGTTATACTAATAACTTGAAGAGAAGGCTAAAAGAACATAACGTAGGCAAAAATTTTCAATAAAATAAAGAATTTATTAATTAAAGATATTTATTAAACAAACTTCAAACCTGGCGAAATTCAATATAAATTTTTGCCATTTGAAGTTGAATTACTGGGATGATTCAAAAAATAAAAAATTTGCTTTTTAGAAACACAACCGCCAAGCAAACCGTAGTAAAGAATATCGCATGGCTCGGCATAAGCAATATTGCCGGACGGCTGATAAGGGGTTTGTTTATTATTTTCGCCGCCAGAATTTTAGGCGCTGCCGAATACGGCGTTTTTTCTTACGCGCTCGGCTTGGCGGGATTTTTTACTCTTTTTGCCGATATTGGCGTTAATTCAATTCTGACCAAAGAAATAAGCCGTGAGCCGGAAAAAACTTCACAATATTTCTCCACTTCTTTTTGGATAAAAATCGTTCTTCTCATATTTACAACTATCTTGCTTATTTTTATCGCTCCATATTTTTCAAAAATAGAATCCGCTAAAACGCTTTTATATTTTGTGGCGCTTTTAACTATTTTCGACAATATTCGTGAATTCATCAACGCTTCTTTCCGCGCTAAAGAAAAAATGGAGTTTGAAGCGCTGGTAAATGTTTTGATGAATATCGCTATCGCCGTTATTGGCGCGGTCGTACTATATTTTTCACAAACCGCCAAAGCAATAACAATTTCTTACGTCGGCAGCGCCGGAGTCGGATTTTTAACAGCGGCGTTTATCGCCCGGGAAGAATTTAAAAAAATTATCAGCGCTTTCGATAAAATTTTAATTAAGCCCATTATAAATCTCGCTTTGCCAATAGCGGCTACGGGATTTTTAGGAGTGTTTATGCTTAATATTGACGTTATCATGCTGGGCTGGTTCAGAACTGCCGAAGAAATAGGATTTTATTCCGCCGGACAGAGAATTGTCCAATTGTTTTATGCCATGCCGGCAATTATCGCCAGCGCGATTTTCCCGGCTTTATCGCGCGCCGCAGGCAAAGGAGAAAATCTTAAAGTTACGCGCATCATGGAAAAAGGAATTGCCAGCGTTTATGTATTGGCATTTCCATTAACTATAGGCGGAATCGTATTGGCAAAACCTATTATAAATTTTTTATACGGCAATGAATATTCGCCTGGCGTTTTAGCGTTTCAAATTCTTCTTACGACTATTCTTGTAATTTTTCCGCAAGCTCTTTTAGCGAATATGGTCCTTGCGTATAATAAACAAAAAAAATTCGTAATTTTAGTAACGCTTGCGTCATTAGGCAATATTATTTTTAACTATCTTTTAATCCCCAGATTCGGCATAGCCGGATCCGCCATCGCGACTGTTATCGTCCAAATTATGTATAGCGGGCTTGCTTGGAATATAGCAAAAAAAATAAACCCTTTTGAAACGCTTGCTTATATTAAAAAAATATTTATCGCTTCAATTTTTATGGGGCTCATTGCTTTCATATTAAACCAATTACAATTGCCAGTCATTATAAATATAGCCATATCGGCAATATTTTATATCGCCATTCTTTTTATTATAAAGGAAAATGTCATGGACGAAGCAAAAATAATAATAAAAGCTATGAGAAAATAAATTATGTGCGGGATTGCCGGAGTTTATCATTTTAATAATTCCAAGAAAGTTGGAGAAAAAGAAATTTTGAAGATGCGGGATACTCTAATCCACCGTGGGCCGGACGACGCGGGCATTTATATTTCAAAAAATGAAAATGTCGGATTTGGAACGCGCAGATTAAAAATTATTGATTTAAGCTCGGCCGGCCATATGCCAATGGCCGATACGGCAAAAAACGCCTGGATTACATACAACGGCGAATTATATAATTTTAAAGAATTACGCAAAGAATTAGAGTCGTTAGGGCGCCGATTCGCGTCCCAATCCGATACCGAAGTCATTCTTAACGCCTACCTTGAATACGGGCCTGAATGCGTTAAACGTTTTAACGGAATGTTCGCTTTTGCGATATGGGACGAAAAGAAAAAAATTCTGTTTGTTGCCAGAGACCACCTCGGAATAAAACCTTTTTATTATTCTTTTGCCAATGGCAGCTTTTATTTCGGTTCCGAAATCAAGGCTATTTTGGCGCATTCTGACGTTAAAAAAGATCTTGACGAAAATAGCCTGTCTTATTATTTAACATTTTCTTGCCTGCCCTCCCCCCATACGCTATTTCAAGGAATAAAAAAGCTGGCTCCGGCCCATTATTTAACAATAAAAGAAAACGGCGAAATTAAAGAAAAAGAATATTGGAACCCCGCGGCCGCTAAAAAACAAAACGGTTCTGAAGAATATTTTATTAGCGAAACCAGAAGATTGCTAAAAGAATCTATTAAATCGCAGATGGTTTCCGATGTGCCATTTGGATGTTTTCTTTCCGGCGGAGTCGATTCATCCACAAACGCCGCTCTTATGAGCGAGGCGTTGGGCCGGCCCGTTGAGACGTTTTCTGTCGGTTCAAAAAACTTTGAAAAATATAATGAGTTTAAATACTCCCGGATGATGGCGGACGTTCTAAAAACCAAGCCCCACGAAATTCTTATCGGCGATGATGAAATGGCGGAGTTTTTAGAACGCTATGCTTTCTTTTCCGATGACCCAAGCGCCGATCAAGTCTGCCTTCCCCTCTTTTATCTTTCAAAATTAGCCAGGGACAATGGCGTTATAATGGTTCAAATTGGCGAAGGCTCGGATGAAATCTTTACCGGCTACAACACCTATCTTAAAGCCATTAATCTCTACAACAACCTATGGAAGCATTTAGAAAAAATGCCTGATTTTCTGAAAAATGGAGTTTTTAAAGCATCGTCTTTATTAAAACACCCGCGCTTTGAATTCCATAAAGAATATTTGCGGCGCCTTAAAGAGCACCAAGAGCCGTTTTGGGGCAACGCTATCGCCTTTTCGGATTACCAAAAAGAAAAACTTTTAACCGATAATTTTCAAAAAAGAATTTCCGCTTCAAGTTATCCAATAATTGAAAATTATTACAAAGAAATAAAAGAAATAGACGATTCAGCCGATTTTCTAAAACGCCTTACGTATCTTGAAATTAAACACCGCTTATCGGAACTGCTTTTAATGAGAGCCGATAAAATGACCATGGCAAATTCCATAGAAGCGCGGGTGCCATTTTTAGACCACCGCCTTGTTGAATTGGCAATTCAAATGCCATCGGAATTAAAAATTAAAAATGGTACTGCCAAATATGTTCTTAAAAAAGCGGTCAGCGGCATTATACCCGACGAAATTATCTGGCGTGAAAAACAAGGATTCGCCACATCAATGAGCGAATGGCTTAAACCGGATTCGAAAATATCCAAACGCCTAACGAATATCGTTATGAATTCAAAACTCAGAGAAAGAGGAATTTTAAATTACGATTACGTAGAAAAACTTATTTCCGCCCACCAGCGCCAAAATGTTGAGCATAATTTCCGCATTTGGAATTTGATTACCTTGTCTCTTTGGTATGATTACTGGATCGGATAATATAGCTTAAATACGACCTGCTTATTTTTTCCGGATTAAAATTAATCCGAAGATAATCAA
>JAKAFV010000025.1 GCA_021817915.1 bacterium
GCTCGAACATTCGCCCTGCTCGCGGCCGCTTCAAATAGCGGAAACATTTTAATAAAAAATTGCGAGCCGAAGCACTTGGAAGCGTTGCGGGTTTTGTTTGATAAAATAGGCGTAAATTTCGCATTGAGCAAAAATAGCGTTTTAGTTAAGCCGTCGAAAAAGCTTTTAGCTTGCGAAATTACAACGCATGAATATCCCGGGTTTGCGACAGATTTGCAATCGGCTTATACTGTTTTGATGACTCAGGCTCATGGTTTGAGCTTGATTCATGAAACGATTTATGACCGCCGTCTGCTTTTTGCCGATATGCTAACGCAAATGGGCGCGAATATCATTATGGCTGACCCGCATAGAGTTATTGTAAGCGGCCCTTCAAAACTGCATGGAAGAAAATTGGTAAGCCCTGATTTGCGCGCCGGGATGGCATTGATAATCGCGGCTTTGATAGCGCAGGGCAAAACGGAAATAGATAATATTTATCAGATAGACAGAGGATACGAAAAGTTGGAAGAAAGGCTAAGGTTGCTCGGCGCTGACATAAAGAGGGCAGAATAAATAATTTTCAATTATCAATTTACAATTATCAATCAATTTTCAATAAAATAAATTTTCAAACGTTTGAAAATTGGTCATTGAAAATTGGAATTTTAATTTATGTTCACCAGAAAAATAGGCATAGACTTAGGCACGACCGCGACAATTGTTTTTGTGCCAGGCAGGGGATTTGTGGTTAATGAACCGACAATAGTCGCTTTGAGCTTGCCCGATAATACTGTTTTGGCAGTCGGCAAAGAAGCCAAGGAAATGGTAGGAAGAACGCCCGCGGATATTGTTCCTTACAGGCCTCTTCGCGAGGGAGTTATCGCCGATTATTACATTACAAAGGCGATGCTTAAATATTTTATTTCCAAAGCTGTCGGCTATTTTAATATTTTAAAGCCGGATGTTGTAATTTCCGTTCCAGCTGGGATAACCCAAACTGAACGCCGGGCCGTTATTAACGCCGCGAAAGAGGCTGGCGCTAAAGACGCGCATGTTGTCCGCGAGCCCATTTTAGCGGCTCTGGGAGCTGATATTCCGATAAATTCTTCTTCGGGAAATATGATTATAAATATCGGCGGAGGAACATCGGAAGTTGCCGTAGTGGCTTTGGGCGGAATAGTCTCTTGGGCATCGTTGAGAGTCGCTGGAAATAAATTTGATCAGGCGATTATGGATTATGTTAAGAAAAAATATTCAATCGCTATTGGCGAACAAACAGCTGAAACTATAAAAATAGAAATCGGCTCGGCATTGCCCTCAAGGCAAAAATTGGAATTTTCGGCGCGGGGCAGAGACTTGAATTCCGGTTTGCCGAGAAATTTAACCGTTAATTCAAATGAAATCGCTGAAGCGTTAAACCCTTATCTGATGGATATCGCCGCGGCAATTCAAAACGTCTTTAATGAAACTCCGCCGGAATTGGTTGCGGATGTAATGGAAAAAGGAATGATTCTTTCGGGAGGCGGAGCGCAATTGGCGCACTTGCCGGAATTTTTCAAAGGAATCTTGGGAGTAAATGCTTATGTCGCGGAAGAGCCTCTTTTCTGCGTTGCCAAAGGCGCGGGATTAATTCTTACGCATTTGGATATCTACAAGAGAACACTTTTAGATAAAAGATAAATTTTCAATTATCAATTTACAATTTTCAATCAATAAACTAATTTATCAATTTTCAAACGTTTGAAAATTAAATCATTGAAAATTCATTGATAATTGGCCATTGGAAATTGAAAATTACCGACTTTTATGACTGGGGAATATAACGATTTAGAAAATAGTTTTAGAGAATTTATTAAGAAAGATAGGCTTTCTCACGCTTATCTTTTTTTTGGCGCCGGAAAAGAGGCGTCAATTTTTGGCAGGTCGCTGGCTAATTTTTTGGAAAAAGAAAAATTTGAAGAGCCGAAGGAATTTTTGAGCGAACTTTTGATTATTTCTCCAGACGAGAAAGGAGTTATAGGTATTGACAAAATTAAGAATATAATGTATTATCTCTGGCAGAAACCAATAGCCTCTTTAAGGAGGGTTGTAATCGTTCAAAACGCTCAAACCCTTACTATTGAAGCGCAAAATGCCGCGTTAAAAATAGTCGAGGAGCCGCCCGAACGGGGCTTAATAATCTTTTTGGCGAATAGCGCCGAAGATTTGCTTCCGACTTTGAATTCGCGTCTGCAAAAAATTTATTTCCCCGAGACTTCAAAAAAATCCGAAGCCGGAGAGATGGAAGATGAAACCGACGAATTTTTCAGGAAAGCAATCGCTAATTTAATGAAAGATCCTGTAAAAAATTCTGCCAGGTTGAAAGAAGTTTTAAGGCGGCTGGTTTTGGTGAAACAGTTTAATCTTAATAAAAGATTACAATTAAGGAGTTTAGAATAATAATTAAAATAAAAACATGGACAGCAAAGGTTTTGGTTTTTTAGCAATAATAATAGTTTGGGGCGGGCTTTTTTATCTGTATTCTATTAGCCCCGCGGCTCCGGCCGTTTCCGCGGGCAGCGGGAGTTTTTCGACTGCCACAGCTTCGGCTTTTAGCGGGGTTTTTAGCGGTAATGGCGGTTCAGACGAGCCGTTTGGTTTTATCGATGAAAAAGGAAATTTTCAAAAATCACAAATGCATTTTGACAAGGCGGTTGGCGTTTCTCAAATAGAATTTTCTTCGTCAGACTCGTCTTTAATGTTTGCCGTTTCAAACAGCGGGCTTTTTGCCAGCAAAGACGCGGGCTTGAATTGGTATTCTTTTTCCGACATTGAACATAAATTAAATTCAGATACCGCGGTTTATAAAATTTTATTCAATCCGGAAAATAAAAATCAATCTTTTATTTCAGTTTTTTCAAACGGCAAGGGAACAGTTTATAAAAGCGATAATAATTTTTTCTCCGTGGAAAAATTGATTGAGTTTGACAGCGAAGGAGCTTATGATTTTGATATTAAAAACGGCAATTTGTATTTAGGGCTTTCAAACGGCAAATTAATAGCTTATTCCCTTGATAGGAATGAAAGCAGGATTTTAACGTCTTTTTCTTCGCCGATCACGGGCTTAAAAATTCCGTCAAACGGCAATTTAATTTATCTAACTTTAAAGTCAGGCGGATTATATTTAAGCTATGACGGAGGTTTGTCTTTTTCCAGGCTTCAATCTTTAGACAGCTATAAGGGCGCGAATAAAATTAACGGATTTTTCGTTTCGCCGTATGACAATTTTTCTATTTATACCGCTACCGGCTACGGTTTAATGCATTCTTCTGATGCCGGAGCCACTTGGAAAATTTTTAAATCTTTGCCTTCGGAAACCGCGAGCGTTTCTTCGGTGGCGTTAAACGGTAAGGGCGAAATTTTTACGGCTTCAAACGGGAAAATTTATAAGAGCCGGGATAACGGCCAAAATTGGCAAATAATTGAAACGAGCCTTGGAATTCAAATATCAACTATGGTTTTTAGCGGAGAAAGGGTTATAATAGGAGCGGGGAATTAACCCTAATCTATGGGTAACTTAGAACAAAAAATAAAACAGGCCTTGGATTATTTCAAAGACCAGCTTTCTTCTATTCGCGGAGGCAGGCCCAATGCTAAGCTTGTGGAAGACATTTCAATTGAATATTTCGGGCAGAGATTGCCCATTAAACAATTGGGCTCTATTAATATGGTTCCTCCGCGTGAAATTCAGATTTCGGTTTGGGATAAAAACGCCGCTTCGGCTGTGTTAAAAGCAATCGAAGCTTCCAATTTGAATGTCGGTGTTAGTCTGGACGGAAATATTATAAGAGTTAATCTTCCGCCGCTTTCAGGCGAACGCCGGATAGAGCTTACAAAGCTTGCGAAAAAAGAAACGGAAGACGCGAAAATAAAAATTCGCGGTTTGCGCGATGACGAAAATAAAGAAATAAGCGGGCGGTTTGACGCTAAGGAAATCGGCGAAGATGAAAAGTTTAAATTGAAAGAAAAAGTCCAAGGGATTGTTGATAAAGCAAACGAGGAAATTGAAAATATTTTGAATGCTAAGATAAAAGAGATCGAGGAATAATAAATAAATTACCAATTCTCAATAACCAATTTTCAATAAATTTTCAATGATTTAATTTTTAAACGTTTGAAAATTGATAAATTGATACTTGATTGATAATTGTAAATTGATAATTGAAAATTAATGTTTCTAGGCATTATATTTGTAATAATTTTTCTTTCGGTTTTGATTTTAGTTCATGAAATCGGGCATTTTTTGACCGCGAAAAAATTCGGGCTTTTGGTTGAGGAATTCGGGTTCGGCCTTCCGCCCAGGCTTTGGGGCAAGAAAATAGGCGAAACGATTTACAGCATAAACGCTTTGCCTTTCGGCGGGTTTGTTAAAATTTACGGCGAAAATCAATCCGAAAATATTGAATCCGAAATTAATCCGAATGAATCCGAAAAGCATCCAAATATAGTAGAACCTGAACTTTCATATAAATTAACCGGTTTGTTTTTAAGAATTCATAAAGAACATGGCAGATATTATCGTGAGAAACAATATGGAGATATCTTAGAAGCTCATTTAAAAAATGAAGGTATAAACTATAAACGCGAAGTGCCAATTTCATTGGAGAACAAATATTCAAATTTTGTTGATTTTATCATTGAAGATAAAATCATTATAGAGCTTAAGAGTAAGCCATTTATTGTAAAATCGGATTATTTTCAAACAAGAAGGTATTTAAACTCTGCAGGTATGGAGTTGGGATTAATTGTTAATTTTCGGGAACGAATTTTAAAACCTAAACGCATTTTAAATCCTAAAGATAATAGTTTTATTCGGATTGCTTCGGATATTTCGGATATCGTTTCGGATAATAGGAGTTTTAGTTCGCTTTTTATCTGGAAACGAATGGTAGTTATTGTCGCGGGCGTGGTAATGAATTTTTTGTTCGGCTGGCTGGTAATTTCAGCAATACTTTCAATGGGCGTTCCGCAAAGCGTCGTTATCACGGAAGTTTTCAAAGGCGCTCCGGCGGAAACTGCCGGGTTAAAAGCAGGCGACGCGATATTGGGAATGTCGGCAAACGATTTTATTAAATTCACGAATGATAATAAGGGTAAAGAAATAACAATTAAAGTTGAACGCGACGGAGTTGAAAAAGAAATTAAGGCGACGCCGAGATTAAATCCGCCCGCGGGCGAAGGAGCTTTAGGGATAGGCTTGCTTGAATCGGGCGCGCCGAGCCAGAATTTTTTTCTCGCTATTTGGGACGGGCTGAAAATGTCGGTTGAAATAGTTAAATTAATTTTCGTTTCATTGTTTAATCTTATTGCTGGAGTTTTTACGGGAAATAGAGTTAGTCTTGAACAAGTGAGCGGGCCTGTTGGAATTGTAAAAATAACCGCGCAGGCAAGCGGTTTGGGATTGGCTTATTTGCTTCAGCTTTTGGCGCTAATTTCTTTTAACTTGGCGGTCATAAACATTTTTCCTTTTCCGGCGTTAGACGGAGGCAGATTGCTTTTCTTATTGATTGAAAAAATAAAAGGCTCGCCCTTGCCGGCGAAGTTTGAAAACTACACCAACGCCGCGGGAATGGCGTTATTGCTACTTTTAATGGTTCTGATTACAATTAGAGATATAATAAGATTTTAAATATATGATAGATAAACAACAACTTTGTAAATTTCTTGTAAAAGCTAAAAAATCAACCTATGCAGCTGGAGATGTTGCGCAAAAAATCGTTGAAGTAGATAAATCTACGACATTGGTCTTTGAGAATGGCGATTGGAAATATCACGACAATTATTTTGGCGGCGAACCCTATGGCGGACGCGAGGTCGTATTTTTCCAGGGCAAACCGGTTTATATAATGGTTTATTATGGCTGGGTTATTGAAGGCGTTGTTAATGTACAAGAAGTTTATAAAACTTTGCAGGGCGCGCTTACGTTAATTCCGGAAGATAAGCCGTTTAGAGGCCCGGAAAAATATAGTCAAGATGGCGCTGAATATATTAATGTTTTTAAAGGAGAAATTGATAATTTTTTTGGCGAAGAAATAATAAAATCAGCCGAAGGAAAAGAAATTTATAGGGCAAAATATATCGGTGGATTGGTTGACCAAAGAAGATAGATTCTTTGTTTTATATCGACAAGGGCCGTTTTGACTAAGCGGCTTTTTTTGTTTAGAATTAAATTGATGAAATTTTCCCAATATTTTTTAAAGACCTCAAAAACAGTATCGGAAGAAGATAAAAGCGTTTCGGCGAAATTTTTAAAGCAGGGCGGGTTTGTCCGCGAGTCAGTCGCCGGACGCTATTATTTTTTGCCTGTTGGCCAGCGCGTCCAGCAAAAAATAATGGCGGCAATTAAAGAAGAAATGGACTCCGCCGGCTACGGCGAAATGATAACTCCGGTTTTGCACCCATTGGAATTATGGAAAGAGACAAATAGAACCAATACTACCGGGTTTGAATTGATGAAAGTTAAAGACAGAAGGGGGGCGGAATTTGCTTTAGGCGGAACAGCAGAGGAAATGTTTGTCGATTTAGTTCGTCAATTTAAATTAAGCTACCGGGATTTGCCGGTTCTTCTCTACCAATTCTCGCCGAAATTCCGCGATGAGCTTCGCGCTCGCGG